>DAOWDD010000060.1 GCA_030639215.1 Dehalococcoidia bacterium | reverse complement strand
TACTGGAAGATACTGGTAGAAGCTGTCGAAGGGAAGCGTGGCATACTCTTTGCAACCCTGGTCTCCCGTCACATCGACTTCCTGGAGTCCCTGGCCAGCACGTCAAGACTGCCGGTCGAAGAAGCCAGGCTAAGAGAGGCACTAGCGCAAACCGATATTATAATTGGCTCGGCACCGGTGGGGCCGAAAACGGTAAAGTATGTGCTCAAGTTCAGCGGGCACCTGCCGCATGTCCGCTTCGGCTCAACGGAGAACTGCCTTGAGGTAATGGCGACCCCGATAACGCTAGCGCCGGAAGCGCTGCTGGAAGCATTTGAGGCTGGCTGGTCGCACCACTACCGGGATGAAGCAATTACCGGCTACTACATTGGAAGGGAGCACTTCCCCTTTACCAGAGTCAAGGTGGTGAAGTCGATTGAGCCGGGGGCGGGGGGCTATATGCAGCAGTGTGAAGTCGGCGAGCCGGGGTACCTAATCACACAGGGGGCAAATACCATGAACGGCTACGTGGGTGATGCTAAAGCCACGGAGTCCGTCTTCCGGGAAGGGTGGTATATCGGCCTGAAAGATATCGCCTTTGCCCTAAAGAATAGAAGTGACGGAGAGCTGGACTACTACTGGGTGTCCCGTGATTCCGAGCTGCTTATCCGCGGCGGCGTCAATTACGCCTATGACCAGGTGGCCGCCGAACTGAGCGGATTCCTGGCCGCCAGCTTCCAGATGATGCCCGGGGAATTTCAGCTGGCGGTAGTTGGCCTCAGACTGGAGAGCGAACATGAGGACAGCTGCTGTGTAACGATAGAGTTGGGCAAAGAGGCAAGCCACCGCGAAACGGAGCTAAAGACCGCCTTTCTTGAAAAAGCCTACCAGACGGTCGCCAAGGGTAGCCGCCCCAACTACCTGCGATTCGCCCCGATTCCCCGTAATTTCAAGGGCGCTATCCTCTACCCCCGCTTAAAGCAGGAGTTCTTAAACTCAGTAAAACAAAATGCCGTCTTCCGCCGCCAGTAGTATTAACGAACTTCAACTGGCAGGCAAGCCGACATAGTAAAATTGATTTCGCCACCTAATCTCTGCTTAAATAGAAGGAGACAGAAGGAGGTAATAATGGAGGGTATCGCACTAAAGGCTACCGCCAGAGATATAGTGGGTAAGAAGACCAGGTTCCTGCGCCGCGAGGGCGTCACCCCGACCCACCTCTTTGGCCACAATCTTAAATCACTGGCGCTGCAGTGTAACACTGATGAACTCAAGCGCGTTATCGCCCAGGTCGGGACGACCGCTCTCTTTGACCTGGGAATTGACGGTGAAAAACGCCCCCGGAAGGTACTCATTCGAGAGATTCAAAATGACCCACTGGGCAGGCAAATCCTGCATGTCGACTTCTACCAGATAAAAATGACGGAGAAACTGAAGGTTGAGGTCCCCCTCGTCCTCGGCGGTGAAGCCCCGGCGATGAAGGTAAAGGGACGCTCGCTACAACATTCCCTTACCAGCCTGAACATCGAGTGCCTGCCCGATAAGCTGCCCCACGAAATAGAGGTTGACTTAAGCCCCCTTGCCGAACTGGGGCAGGCAATCCATGTCAAAGACCTGGGACTAAGTACGGATATCACCGTCACCAACGACCCCGGGCAGCTAATCGTTAAGGTCAGTGAAACGGCAGCGGCGAGGGCAGAAGAGGAAGTCGCTGCGGCTGAGGAAGCCGCCCCGCTGGAAGCAGAGCCGGAAGAGCAACCGGCCGAGTAAGCCGGCAGCGCTATACGCTCCTCAAGGGGGATGGCTGGCCTATCCTTTTCTATGCAGTGGCACCAGTCATCCTTCGATGCCGGTACTTGACTACTCCTTGAAGGATTGGGATCAATGGATATACAAAAAAGCTCATCCTCGGGTCAGCAAAAGCTAATCCCATAGCCGAGGCAGCGACCAGTATGGTAACCACTCCACTCTTTTTCCCTAAAGCTATTTGTTGCGGGTCCAGGCTGCGGTCAACCAGGCGGTGCTGATTCGTGGCATAAACCCAATTCCAGTGAAGGAGCATCCCCAACATCAATATGTTTGAAGCAAAGAATACCTCCGCCAGCGAATCCCTGGAATAATGGCCAGCCAGGGTGGTGGAAAAAGGAATCAGCCCGACAAACATGAAGAAAAAGATGTTTATCCACAGATGTTTCCCATCCGTTCGTTTGATGAAATGAAATTGCTGGTGATGTCTGATCCAGAAGGCAGCAAGAAGGACAAAACTAAGCGCGTAGTTCAAGAATTTGTCTATTTGTCCAAACAGCAGGCTATGCACCTCTGCCAATCCCTTTCCCATTTCCGGAAGAGCAAGGTTCAAAACCAGCAAGGTCATCGCAATGGCGAAAATGCCATCAGCCAACCCTTCAATACGATGCGTGGTCATTTCAACCCTCGAAGTATCTGAACTTGAACTCCATTTCGAATATCACAGTTAGGGGTTACACGTCTATACAGACAGCAGGTAGCAGTCTGCATTGTTCTTCGACACCTCTGTTATACTACGGGCAAATAGCCGTGTCAATGCTTCAATAACAGAAATACTAATTGAAGACCGGGCCAACTCCCTTTACCGGTAGTTGGAACATAATGGGGAAAAGAGTGATTTCAAGGAGTCTGCGGTAATATTATGTTTGGTAACCCTATCATTTTGTGTTAATATGTTATGTTAAAGAGACCTACGAGCCTGATATGCAGGGGGTGCCATGAAAGAGGCTATCAATAGTTTTCTTACCTATCTCACCGTGGAGAAGGGCTTCTCCCCGAACACGATAGCCGCCTATCGAAATGACCTTAAGCAACTGGCCGAATTTGCCACGGAAGAGGCGGCTAAGAGCGGTTCTCTGCCATCGTGGGCCAGCTTCGGACGGCAGGGAATGCTCAAGTACCTGCTCAACCTCAAGGAGAGGAACTATGCCGCCACTACCATCGCCCGCAAGGTAGCCGCTCTAAGGTCGTTCTTCAACTTTATGAAGGCTGAAGGTACAGTCAACGACAACCCTTCACAGAACGTCGGTTCACCCAAGGTAGGACGGTCGTTACCCAAGCCTATCTCCATCAGCGAGGTCCACCGCCTGCTGGAACAGCCCGCCAAACAGTCCAGAACGGAAGCGAAAAGGGATGTGGCGATACTGCAGCTACTGTACGCCAGCGGGATGAGGGTAAGCGAGCTGGTATCCCTGAACCTGGATAATATCGATGTCGAGGAGGGCTCTGTGCGCTGCCTGGGCAAGGGACAGAAAGAGCGGATTATCCCGATTCACCAGCGGGCCGCCCAGGCCGTTAAAGAGTACGTAAGAGAGGTCCGTCCTCACCTAACGGCACGCCGCCAGGAGGAGACGGCCCTGTTCGTTAATGCCCGCGGCGAGAGGTTGACCAGACAGGGACTCTGGCAGATACTCAAGGAATACGCCAGGGCAGCCGGGCTGGGAGGTATCACCCCTCATACCTTGAGGCACAGCTTCGCCACTCATATGCTGAACGGCGGGGCTGACTTAAGGTCGGTCCAGGAACTGCTGGGCCATGCCAACATCTCAACGACGCAGGTCTACACCCACCTTACTACCGAGCATATCCGCCGCACCTATGAAGAATCCCATCCGAGGGCTAAATAGAGGGGAGGTTATCGATGCCCAGTAAATCACGACACAGCCGGGGGAAGCAGTCATTTCAGGGTAAAAAAAGGAAGGGCAAGCGAATTCCCGCCGTTACAGTAGCTCAAGAGCAGGCAGTCTCGCCAACCGAGCCGCCGGCTACCCATACCCGGAGAGCGGCTCCCCCGCTAAGTGCACCCCCCCCACCGGCAGCCAGTCACCCCCACGTTGCCGCTGAGCTACGCCGGATTGGTATTCTGGCCGGGATTATGCTGGCGGCTCTTGTGGTGTTAGCTTTTACCCTGCCCTGAAGCCCTCTCGCGGTAGGTATCAGCATGGACTTTGCTCAAGCCAGAGCCAGATTAATTGCTCACCTCGGCGGTGAAATTAGGGACAGGCGGGTACTAGCGGTAATGGCCCACATTCCGCGGGAGTGTTTTGTGCCCCCGGAGGAGCAGCTCTCCGCCTACGAAGACATGCCGTTACCGATCGGCCTGGACCAGACAATCTCACAGCCGCTTATCATCGCCGTGATGACGGAAGCCCTGGAACTTAAGGGCAAGGAAAAGGTACTGGAAGTAGGCACCGGCAGCGGCTATCAGTCAGCCATTCTCGCCGAACTGGCCCGCCTCGTGATTACCGTAGAGCGCCTACCTTCGCTGGCGGAAACGGCCCGGAAGACCCTTAACAGCCTGGGCTACACAAATATTGAGATCCACCTGGCCGGGGAGACCCTGGGCTACCAGGACAAGGCACCCTATGACGCCATTATGGTCACCGCAGCCGCCCCCAGAATACCCGATGACCTTCTCAAGCAGCTAGCCATCGGAGGGCGGATGGTAATTCCGGTAGGCTCTCGCTTCGTACAGGAGTTGTATAAGATTACCCGGCAGAAGAAGGGGGACCTGGTCCAGGACCTGGGCGGTTGCCGCTTTGTACCCCTCATCGGCAAGAACGCCTGGGAGAAAGAATAGGACCTGATAACTAGAGCTTCATTCTGAGCCGGAAGATATTATGGT
>DAOWDD010000161.1 GCA_030639215.1 Dehalococcoidia bacterium | reverse complement strand
ATACATAGTCGCCGCTATTCGGCTCTCCTCTCCCTGCCACCAGCCACCACCGGAAACAAGATGCCGGGGAATATTATCCAAAAACCGTGATGGCTTATTCACGGTGTGCATCCCCCTCAGACTGCGGCGAAAGGCATGAACCAGATACACCCTCTGCTCGGCTCGAGTTACACCTACATAGCACAAGCGCCGTTCCTCCTCCATCTGCGCCGGGTCGTCAAACGACCTGATATGAGGCAAAATACCATCCTCCATACCTACAATGAAAACTACCGGAAACTCCAGACCCTTGGCTTGATGCAGGGTAATCAGGGTTACCGCACTCACTGTCTCATCAAGCCCGTCCACATCGGATACCAGCGTTACCCCTTCCAGAAAAGCAGCCAAGCCATCTGGGGGTTTAAAATCTTTATACTGCTGGGCGACAGTACGCAACTCAAGGACATTGTCCCATCGCTCCTCGCCAGCTGGTTGGCTTAATATATATTCCTGATAATCAGTGCGTGTAACAACCAAATCAAACAAACTAACCACATTTAGCCGCTGACTAGCTACTCTAAACTTTTCGACTAAATTCGAAAAACTAACCAGTGTCCGAGCAATATGAGGGCTAAATGGATGCTGATTCTCCTCGGTTATAACCCGTAATGCCTCATATTCTGACACCTTCATAGACCTCGCCCAAGCCGACAGCTTGGCGAGAGTCTGCTGCCCGATGCCCCGCCCCGGAACGTTAATCACCCGAAGTAGGCTAACACTATCGTAGGGGTTCTGGATAAGCCTGAGATAGGCAATAACATCTTTAATTTCCCGCCTCTCATAGAAGCGGGTACCAGCCACCAGCTTGTACGGTGTCCCATAGCGAACAAACGCCTCCTCAAGGACTCGCGATTGGGCATTAGTCCGATACATTACCGCGCAGTCACCCAGGCTAAACCCACCCTGCCCTACCAGTCGCTCTACCTCACTGACCACAAACTGGGCTTCTTCCTGTTCAGTGTAAGTCTCCACAACCGTAACTGGCACACCCGTCTCATTCTCGGTCCACAGGTCTTTCGGCTTACGCAACTGATTGCCTGAGATTATATGAGAAGCTGCCTCCAGAATCATCTTGGTCGAGCGATAGTTCCGCTCCAGTAGCACTACTTTAGCCTCAGGATAATCCTTCTCAAAGCTGAGAATATTACGCAGGTCGGCAAAGCGCCAGGAATAGATTGATTGGTCGGGGTCGCCGACCACACATATATTACAATATTTCCCGGCTATTTGCTTTACCAACTCATACTGAGTGGTATTGGTATCCTGAAACTCATCCACCTGAACATGTTGGTACCTCTCCTGGTACCTAGACAAAGTCTCCGGGTTTTGCCGGAATAGCTGTACTGCCTTCATTAACAAATCATCAAAGTCAAGGGCACTACTCTCCGTCAGCAGTTGCTGATAGTGTTCATAGACCCGCCCCACCACCTCATCAAAATAGCTCTGACCACGCTGAATATAGTCACCGGGAGTTAACAGACGACTCTTAGCTGCCGAAATGGCTGAAGCTATCGCCCGTGGGGCATATTGTTTAGGGTCAAGGCCTACTTCCTGGAGACTACGCTTTAGTAGGCTTACCTGGTCTTCTTCGTCGTAGATGACAAATCTAGGGTCGATGCCTATTGGTCGGCCGCTCTGGCGCAGAATACGGGCGCAAATAGCATGAAAAGTACCCAGGGTTAAATCTAGCGCCGAACTACCTACCAGCCGGTGAAGTCTTTCCGCCATCTCCCTGGCGGCTTTATTGGTAAAGGTAACCGCCATAATACGGCGAGGGCCAACTCCACAAACCTTGATAAGGTAAGCCACCCGATGGGTAATAACCCTGGTCTTGCCACTACCCGGGCCGGCTAAAATTAACACTGGTCCACTGATTGCCT
>DAOWDD010000030.1 GCA_030639215.1 Dehalococcoidia bacterium | reverse complement strand
GGCTCTCTGCACCACAGCCTGAGGCAATCACCATCCCCAAGGGAACTGAGGTTGCCACCGTGCGGACTGAGACCGAGGAAGCGATTACCTTCACTACTAACCAGGATTTGACCATCATTCTGCCCACCCTGGTCTATTCCTTGACCACTCCCGATAGTACTACCTTTGGTGACTGTATGCCACTTCTCAAGAATCCCGACCTTATGGTCTCCATCTTTAAAGAGGTGCCTGAAGAAAACAATGCGCTCTATTTGGGTTTTAGTGAAAACCTCAGTGCTCACACTCTGATGCTTACTGTAGATTGCAGTATCGAGGGCATTGGTGTTGACCCTCGCAATCCACCCTTGGCCTGGGAATTCTGGGATGGCGAGTATGAAAAATGGTCACCTTTAAGATTGGAAACCGATACTACTGGTGGTCTAAACACCAGCGGTCACGTCATACTGTATATCCCTGATACCAGCACGATGATAGAAGTAAACGGGCAACATGCCTGCTGGATAAGGTGTCGCGCAATTAGACCACGACCAGGACAGCGCCCCTACGGTACCTCACCAAAGGTAAGAAGTATTGTCGCCGAGAGTATTGGTGGTACCATGCCCGCTAGCCATTGTCTTCGAATCAACAGTGAAGTGCTGGGGCGAAGCGATGGCACTCCAGGGCAGAGGTTTCAGTTACAAAATGTACCCGTCTTATCCCGGGAGCCAGGAGAGACTATTGAGGTAGAGACCGAGACCGAGGGGGAATTTGAGCCATGGCAGGAGGTCATTGACTTCTCCAACTCCGGTCCTGATGACCTCCATTTCACCGGCGATAGTGTGTCCGGGGAGATTCAGTTTGGGCCCTCTGTTAGGCAGCCCTCAGGTGAGGAACACCAGTACGGAAGGGTATTGCCGGCTGGACGCCAGATTCGCTTCACCGCCTATCGCTGTGGTGGTGGTGTGGTGGGTAATGTTGGCGAAGGGACCATCACGGTACTAAAATCTTCCATTCCCTATCTGGCTTCAGTGACCAACTTCGAGGCAGCCAAGGGTGGAACTGATCCGGAGACCTTAGAAAGGGCCAAACTGCGGGCACCCCAGGTGCTAAAAAACCATACCCGAGCCGTCACTGCTGAGGACTTTGAGTACCTAGCCTTACAGACGTCCTCAGAGATAGCCCGCGCCAAATGCATCGTCCCCGGAACTCCTACCGACGGGCAAAGCCCGCCACCGGGAGTAGTTCGCCTCCTTCTCGTACCCGTAGTATCAGAATGCGATAGGCTCATAACCAGCGAGGAACTGGAGCTACCCAGACGCCTGCGAGAAGAAGTCCAAGCCTACCTTGACGAGCGCCGTCTATTAGCCACACGCCTTGAAATTGCCCCTCCAGAGTATGTGCCGGTGGCTGTGGAGGCACGAATTAAGGTGAAGGCAGGCAGGGATACGGGACAGGTAGCCAGCGATGTCGAAAAAAGATTATACCACTATATTAATCCAGTGTGCGGTGGCCCTGATGAGGATGGGTGGCCCTTTGGCGGCAGCCTCTCTTTACCCGAAATCTACGCCACCATCCAGGGAACGCCCAATGCTGACTATATTGAGGAGGCTAAACTCTTTCCCATTGACCCGACAACTGGTGAGCGCCAAGAAGCCACTACCAGGATAAGCATCCCACCCAACAGCTTGCTTTGCTCACATAAGCATGAAATAATAGTGACAGAGTAAAAGTTAAAGAGGGTCTATTAGACGGGGTCTTGACGTAGTTAAAAATCTGTGGTTAACTGTATCACTACAAGAGAGGAGTAAGGGTGTTAGCACAACAGAATCGGGGCAGTGTCCAGCTCCAGAGTAACTACCTGGAATATTTACCCGCTTTGTTTCGAGATGACGAGTTCATGGGGCAATTTCTGCTTATCTTCGAGAGCATACTGAAGCCTATCGAGAATACGGTAGACAATATAGCTTTATATTTCAATCCTCTAATGACTCCTGAGCCGTTACTACGCTGGCTGGCATCCTGGCTGGATTTAACCCTTGACCCGACCTGGCCAGAAGAGAGACGCCGCCAGCTGGTGAAATCAGCGGCTGAGCTTTACCGATGGCGAGGAACCAAGCATGGACTAACTGAGTACTTGCGGATTTATACCGGCTGCATGCCCGAAATCTCTGAGTACATTCCAGGGATGAGCCTCAACCACGAAACCAAACTAGGCGTTAATACCCGGCTTGGTAGCTCCGGGACAGGGCACCACTTCACCGTCACCCTGGAGCTTGATGAAAGTAGCAAAATCGATATCAACACGGTAAAGGCAATTATTGAAGCTCAAAAGCCAGCCCACACCGTCTATACCCTGCAGATAAGACGGAATGGCCGGAAAAAGTAGGACAATGGCGCTTAAGGATATTATCAAATTTCAATTAAAAAGGGTAAATCCTTTTCAGGGGTTGGTGATAGACGCCGATACTTGGCGGGATGCTCACAACTACCACCGCGACCAGCAGAGACTCCATATGCTAGTTTTCCACAAGGTTGGGGTCGTCGAAGGTCTTGAGGTAACCGCCAATAATCCTCCTGACCTATCAGTAGGTATTCACCCTGGAATGGCGATTGACCCTGAGGGAAATGTCATCATTGTCTCTCAGGCACAGCGCTACCGAATCCAAACCCGTGAGAAGGGAGTAATCTATCTCATTGTCCAGTTCCGGGAAGTACCCTCCGAGCCATACCAACCCCCAGAGGGTGGGCAGCCAACCCGCATCCTGGAAGCCTACCGAATTGAGGAAAGAGAAAAGTTACCTACCGAGCCTTACCTAGAACTAGCTCGCATTGACTTTGATCCTGCTGAGGAGGCAATTAAAGATGCCAAGAATCCATCTCATCCAGGGAAGAATGAGATTAACCTCAGCTCTCGACAGGAAGTAACGGCAGCAGTGACAGTACCGCCACCAGTTACCCCAGAGAAACCGGCTGCTACCGCTCCAGAAATCACCAGCCGTCCCACAGAAACAATCACTCTCGGTCATGTGGTGCTGGGGGGAGCTAGCAAGGACTTGCACCGTGAGGGTTTGAAAAACCTGATTAGAGAGATAAATCGGCAGGCTAACTTTGTGGCTAATCTCCAGGAAAATATTCCTCTAGTAGATAAGAATATTAATCGGTGCACCCTGCTATACCTGACCGGCAATAGTCCCTTCGAGCTGACCACAGAGCAGCAGGCGGCTCTTAGCGCCTTCTTGCAGGCGGGCGGAGTCATTTTCGGAGAAGGCTGCCCTGAAGGAGAGACAGAATCTAAGGGGGCAAAGGAATTCGGTTTAGCCTTCAATCAACTCGCCAGCCAACTCAAGTGTAAGCTGGAAATGGTTCAGCGTGGTCACCCTCTGCTGTCTGCGGTTCATGTTTTCTCTGATGTCCCCCAGGGAGCAGAGCCTGTCATGCTGCTTGAGGGTAGTCATATGGTTTACAGTGGTAGTGACTACGGCTGTGCCTGGCAGGGAGGACATCAGGGCCATCCCCTATCCCGGGAGATTATACGGAGCTGTATTGAAATGGGGGGCAATATTGTTGCCTATGCTCAGATGACGAAAGCAGCCGGGCGCTAGCCAGTAGCCTTAAGTATTGATGATGTAATGAATTTAGGAGCCGAAAGATGCTGGACAAAATCGAAGTAACAATAGCACCGACAACCTTTGCACTCGCCGCCGGGGATACTGTGGAAACTACGGCTACTATCCGTAACCTGGGACAGTCTGTGGACCAGCTCACCCTCAGTATTGAAGGACTTGACTCCGGCTGGTATACCCTCCCTGTTTCCAGTGTCGCTCTATTCCCCAATGACCAGGATAGCCTCAAAATTATCCTCCACCCGCCAAAGACGACTGAGACTAGGGGTGGCTCTTATCCCTTTCGCATAAATGTCGTCTCCCAGGAAAATCCAGATGAGAAATCCACTGTAGAGCTAACCATTGAAATTCAGGCACTTCCTGAGCTGGAATTGAGCATCTCCCCGCAAACCATCTCCGGCCGCAAGGGAACCTATCAGATAGTAGCCAACAACCCGGGCGGTAGTGAAGCTACGCTGCGCCTTACCGCTAGCGACGCCCGGAGAATACTGCAGTATGACCTGCACCCAGAGAGTTTAACTGTGCCCGGTGGTGGTCGGTCAGAGGCTACTCTGGAAGTGCGACCAGGATGGCTTACTTTATTCTTTGGTGGGGAAAAGAAAATTGATTTTCAAGTATTAGCTGCGCTACCAGAGGCTGAGGAGGGCAAACCTATTAACGGACAGCTGGTTTACATCCCGTGGTATAAAACCTTACCCCGAATACGATTGCCCTGGATGACACGACCACCAGCTATTAGTGCCTTTAAGGCGACTACTGATGACAAACGAGAATTCAATCTTAGCTGGTCGGTAAAACGAGCCACCGAGGTTAAGCTGGATGATGAGGATGTTGACAGTAGGGGAGAGAGTTTGGTACATCCCGCCGAAACGACAAAATATGCCCTCACCGCCAGCAATAAGTATGGAAGCGCTAGTCAGACCCTTGAGGTGCACCCGCTACCACTTCCCCAAGCAAAAGCCTCCGAGCGGATAAGGGCCTCCCTGTCCCCAACTGCACTTCAGGTACAAGCTGGAGTCATCCCAGTTCAAGCTACGCTACAGATACAGAACCTCGGAGACATTGTTGATAAATTTCTGATAGAAATAGAGGGGCTGGATGAGACCTGGTACAGTCGCTCGGCATCAAGCATAGCCTTAATGCCTCAAGCTACCGACCAAGTACAAATTACCTTCCAACCACCCAAGAAGAAGGGGGTTAAAGCTAAAGAATATCCATTTGTGGTAACCGTACGCTCCCAGAGCACCCCGGAAGAAGCTACCAGCATCGTTGCTCAGCTTGAAGTGCTCCCAGCAGTGGATTTCAAGCTTGGAATTCACCCATATCGTGTCTCCTGCCGTAAAAAGGGCACCTTCCGCATCAGGCTAGCCAATACCGGAGTCTCCGATATCAACTTCACCCTGGATGCCACCGACCTGGATGAAGGTCTACGCTTCCGCTTCAAAACTGATAACCCGGAGGTAACTTCCTGGAATACTGTCGAGGTGCCCATGATTGCCAAGCCCAAACGAGGGTCAGGGGTAGGTGAAAAAAAGCGCTACGATATCAGCGTAACCGCCATTGCTGGTGAGGGTAATATGCAAACGATAAACTGCGAACTCTACCATAGTCCCTTTATCGGTTCCTGGCGACCTATCCTGCGTGCCATCAGAATTATCTTTTTCATCGCTATTATTGTTGCGGTAGTATATTTTGTGCTTAAGTGGGGTGGCGGCTGGCAAACACTGACCAGCAGTCCGCAAACGTGGCTTAATAACCTAATCCATACTGTCGAAGGCTGGTTCTTCAGATAGGTCAATCAAAGAGGGAGGCTGGCGTGAAAAGATTGAGCTTCTTGGTTATTCTGACGCTGCTTCTCACCCTGATACTGGTGGGAGCTACTGCCGATGAGGCTTACTCTCAAGCACAGGCAAGCATAACCCTAACCCCGGAATCAGGCTGCTGCGCCATTATTATTTCCGGGGAGGGGTTTTTTGGTGGTCAGATTTTTATCTACTGGGAGGATGACGAGGTACCTACTGTGCCGTCACCTTTATACACCAGGGATACCCAAGATGGAAGCTTCACTGCCATTATCACTGTGCCGACACAAACTGAGCCTGGCGAATACGTCATCACGGCAATAGACCAGGAAGGCTTCAACGCTGATGCGATTTTTACAGTCGTTGCGGCAACTGGACCAGCGGGCCCGCCTGGAGAACCAGGCCCAGCCGGACCACCGGGACCTCGAGGCCCTGAGGGGCCGACTGGTGACTCAGGTCCAGCCGGTACGACGGGACCTCAAGGACTACCTGGGGAGCAGGGTACCCCTGGAGAACCAGGTCCTGGCGCTGGTATGAGTATAGTAGCTATAGTCCTGGCACTAGCCGCTCTGGGACTGACACTATTCGGCAAAATCAAAAAGTGGATAGTGGGATAGAGATTACCGCAAGACTTGTAGAATTCAAATTGATCCACTACCCGAAACTAAGGAAGCTTGACACCGCTAACCAAGCCAGCTAAAGTGTCCGTTACCGTGGTTGTGCCAAAATGCTGACGCCGCACAGTAAAGTAAACGTCACTCATCTAACTTAAATATACAATATTCTAGTACTCGAGTGATGC
>DAOWDD010000008.1 GCA_030639215.1 Dehalococcoidia bacterium | reverse complement strand
TATCGTAGAGACTCAGGTGGTGAGGAGCGTGCCCCGGGGTAAGGTATAGCTCCAGCACCAGGCCGCGACCCAGGTCGAGCTCCATCCCATCCTCAGCATCCACGACCTTCTCCTCGGGTACCGGTTCAATCCGGCCGTACTCGTCAGCCAGACTCCCCAGGGTCTCACGGCTGGCCCTCCAGAGCATCTCGGGCTCAATCAGGTGGGGACGGGCACGGGGGTGAGCGATAACCCTAGCCCGGCGCAGCTCCTTAAGCAGTGTCCCTATGCCACCGGCGTGGTCGATATGGATATGCGTCAGTACCACATAGTCAACGGTGTCACGATTTATGCCGAGCTCAGCCAGTAAGGTAAGCAGGTTGGGTATCGTCACCCTGGGACCAACATCAACAATGGCATTTCTTGCCCCGCAGAACAGGTAGGCCCCGATGAACCTCTCGTGCCCGGCTACCGGCGGCTGGAGGTCCAGGAGCCTCAGGGCTGGTGTGATGGTATATACCGCGTCCGCGACCATTCCTTCTTTCCGGTATTTCACCCTATTCTCACCCTCAAGGCTGCTTCCTTACCTTGAGTCCCTTGCCGCAACTGAACGCCCTGGCGATGACCTCTCCCAGGACCTGATATTGACTGGCCGGAGACGTAACATAGGCTAGAGGCTTAATCTTTCCAACATCCGGCTTGCCCTCGGTGAGGCAGTCCTCCGAGATGTGGGTCTCCTCAATCCGGCCGATAAAGAGTGAGTGGCTGTCCAGGTCCAGGGTATGCACCACCCGGCACTCCAGATTAACCGGGCACTGCTCAATAAGCGGAACGTTACCCAGTTTGCCGTAGAAGATATCAAAATTACAGGCGGCTACCTTATCAACCCCGGCACCGGAGACAAGGCCGCAGTAGTCCACCTCCCTCACCAGGTCAGCCGAGGGAATATTTACGGAAAAGGTCCCGTTTTGCTTGATGCCATCGTGCGTGTAGCGCTGGTACCGTACGGCGACCGAGACCATAGGGGGCTCACCGTTGGCGATACCGCCCCAGGCAACCGCAAGGAAATTCGGCCGGCCGGTGACATTCGCCCCGACCAAAAAAACGGGCATGGGGTAAATCAGGGGCTGCGCTCCCATCCTGACTTTAGCCATCACTTTCCCTCCTTCAACAAAGGTAAATAGCCAGCAGTTCTAGTAATAACATTATCCGGGCTACGGCACCGGAAAGGTACGGAAGCTCGCGGCAAACCACTGGGGTTTATGCCGTTATGTCAACCAATAAGACACCCTTATTGAAGGACCCGCCCGGCGGCGATTACCATCCTCTTCATCTTCTCAAAGGCGACTTCCCTGGGCAGAATGCGCAGGCCACAGTCAGGATGAAGGGCGAGCCGCTCCGCCGGTATCTTCGTAAGCGCCGCCCTTATCAGCTCCTCTATCTCTTCGACTTCCTCAACCCTGGTGCTCTTGGTGTCAATGCAGCCCAGCCCCAGCATCTTATCCGAGGCCCAAAGCTCAGGAAAGTCCAATATCTTAAGGCTGCCGTCACCCATAAAGGCATGGGAAAGCATCCTGACGCCCTCCCACTCTAGAAGCTCCTTGAATATCCGGTTGACCTCCCCACAGACATGGAGCGCCACCGGGATTTTGAGCCCCAGGGCTATCCTCTGCACCGCCTCCCGGGCGACCTCCATCGGGGCACCGACAGAAAGGAAGGGCTCATCAACCTGTATCCACTCCACACCGTTCTGCTCCAGGGCGCGGGCGATATCGAGCAGGGCTTCGGCGGTGTCGAGATAGACCTGCCTGTTCTGGTACCCCTGGTAGTAACCCTCGATGCTTGAGGAGAAGACCAGCGTCACCGGGCCGGTGATATTCCCCTTGACATGGGGGGCTATACCCCGGGTAACCTCCAGGTCTTCCAGGAAGACCCCAGGGTCTCCCTTACCTATCTTCCCCTTGATGAAGCTCCGGGAGCTACCCGCATCATAGGAGTAACCCTCGATAGCCCGGGCGAAGTACTCTACCATATCGTACCTTGTCTGCCCGTCCGTGACCAGCTGTATGCCGGCATCAAGCTGGTCTTTTACCGAACCAGCTACCGCATCCCTCCCCAACTCAGCATAGCTTAGGGGATAACTTCCGATGACTGTCGTAAGCATACTAATTCGCCACACTCCTCTAACCTTTGCCAGCTATTATACTAGACCAGCTTACGACAGCACAACGTACTCAGGGTACTGCTGAACTACCAGCAGGCAGCCTGACACAACAAATTAAGCCCTAACAAGCCCGATGTCCCGGCTTTAGAGGTGCAGTTCGATAATATCGCCGTCCTGGAGGATATGGTTCCTCTTCGCCATCACGCCGTCGTGCTTTCCGGAGCCCCAGATGCGGGCATACTTCAGGTTGGCCCGGAAGTCCTTGTGTACGGACTCGGCGGCATCGGCAAGCGTGCTCCCCTTACCCAGGACGATGGGGGTATCAAGTTCAGGTTTTTGCCCGGGGGCTTTGGTATACACCCGGATAATATCAAGCATCCGGTATACCTCATGCCGCAGTTCTTCCAGACTGGTCCCCAGTTTGGCCGAGATGGAGGTGACCGGCAGCTCTCTGATGTATCTCTTCTTCAATTGCAGGTAGCCGTCACCGGTATTCTCCTCATCTATCTTGTTTCCCACGATTAGCGCCTTCTTATACGAGAGGATAATATCCTCCCCCTCCCCCAGCTTTCGATTACCGATACCTATCCTCATTTGTTCAAGCTGCGCCGTGACCTTCTCCATCTGGGTCAGAGGGTCGCTGGTCAGGTCTATCACCAGGAGCAGGGCATCAGCCCGGGTAATTAAATGACGCAGCCACCACTCAACGGGCTGTTCGCTAAAGGGCGGGGTATCAATCAACTGTATCTGTATATTCTCAAACTCCATCATTCCCGGGATAGCGGCATGGGTGGTAAAGGGATACCCCGCTACCTGCGGAGAGGCGTTGGTAATACTGGCGACAAGCTGGGATTTCCCGGCATTGGGCACCCCGATGACCGCTACCTGAGCAGCGCCCTCTTTCTCAATCAGCATCGAGGCCCGCTTCGCCCCTGACTTCTTCTCCGCCTCCTGAGTCAGCTTGGCAATCCGGTGTCTCAGCTCCGCCTTCAGGTGGTCGGTCCCCTTATGCTTGGGCATAATTGCCAGCATTTCCTCCAGGGCCATTACCTTATCCTCGGCACTCTTGGCGGTACGGAACCTCTTCTCAGCCTCAAAATACTGTGGCGGTAGGTTAGCCGGCATTTTGCTTACAGACACTCCTTTACTTTCTTAGCCAGGTTAGGGTTCATATTCTCAACGGCGGCCAGCTCCTCAGGGGAAGCCCTCCGGATACCGGCGAGCGAACCGAACTGCTTAAGCAGGGCCCTCCTGCGCTTGGGCCCGATACCGGGGACGGCATCGAGGGCTGAGGTAATACCCGCCCGGCTGCGTATCTTCTGATGATAACCCAGGGCAAAGCGGTGCGCCTCATCACGGAGGCGCTCAAGCAACTGGAGCCCCGGGGAACTGCGGGGCAGAACAACCGGCTTCGCCCGCCGGGGAATAAAGATTTCCTCATTCTCTTTGGCCAGGCTGGCAATGGGTACCGGGCCCGCTCCGGCCTTGTCTATTGCGGACAAGGCAGCGTTGAGCTGCCCCCTACCCCCGTCAATCAGTATCAGGTCGGGCAGGACCGCCCAGTCATCGGCGGCACTGCTCAAGCGCTTGAAACGGCGACCAAGCACCTCGGCCAGCATGGCGTAATCATCAGCCCCGGGCACCGTCTTAATCCTGAAGCGCCGGTAGCAGGAAGTTCTTGGGCTTCCCTGCTCAAAGACCACCATACTACCCACGGCCAGCTTTCCCTGAATGTTGGAAATGTCATAGCCCTCCAGGCGGGATGGCAGACGGGGCAGCTTAAGCTCCCTCTTTATCTCGTCCAGGGCAGCCTTAAGCACCTTCGGTGCAGCCAGGCGCTTAATCTTGAGCTGTTCCAGCCCCTGCCGGGCATTCTCGGCGACAATATCGACCAGCTCTTTTCTACTGCCCCGACGGGGGACTTGAATACTGACCCCAGCCCCCCTTTTCCTCTGCAGCCAGCCCTCGATAACAGCCTTGTCCTCCAGCGGGTGCTGGAGCAGCAACAGGGGAGGTACACCAGGGGTTGAGTGATAGAACTGCTCGACGAAGCTGGTCATAATTTGAGACGGTTCTTCAGAACGGGTACCCTCCAGGATAAAGCTCTCCCGGCCCACCAGCCGGCCACTACGAACAAAGAATACCTGGGCATAGGCACGGCCCTTATCCTGGACGAAGGCGATGACATCCTGCTCACCCCTTACCCGGGTCGCCAGCCTCTGTCCTTCAATGACCTGCTTTACCGCCCGGATACGGTCTCTGAGTAGGGCCGCCTTTTCGAAGTCCAGGGCTCTGGCCGCCTCCTCCATCCTGCCCTCAAGCTCACGGATGACCTTCTCCTGCTTGCCCTCAAGGAAAAGGACTATCTGCCGGATTACCTCAGCATACTCGTCCTTGCTCACTGCGCCAATACAGGGCCCCAGGCAGTGCTGTATGTGATGCTGCAGACAGGGGCGGGGAGCGCTACCCGTAATATTCCTGGTACAGGAACGGAATGGGAAAATTTCTTTCAGCACCTTTAGCGTCTGGCGTACCGACCTGGCACTGGCAAAGGGGCCAAAGTAGCGACCGCCCTTCTGCTCCAGGCGGCGGGTGACATATACCCTGGGCCAGTCATTATCTATATCTATTTTGAGGTAAGGGAAGGTCTTATCATCCTTGAGGCTGACGTTGTAGCGGGGGCGGTGCCTCTTAATCAGGTTCAGCTCAAGGATAAGCGCCTCTTGTTCCGATGAGGTGACGAAGAAATCGATATCCCTGACCCGGCTTACCATCCGCTGTGCTTTGGCGGACAGCTTCTGCCCGGAGGTGAAGTATGACCTTACCCTTTTAAAGAGGTTAGCCGCCTTACCGACGTAGATAATGTTCCCGGCAGTGTCCTTCATCAGATAAACGCCGGAAGCAGTCGGCAGTTGCTTTAATTGCTCCAAGATAAGACTGTTGGTCAACCCTAGCCTCTACTCCAGCACGACAGCAGTCCCGTAGGCAAGCACCTCAGAGGCATTCTGCATTATCATCGAGGTCGCCAGCCGCATACTGACCACGGCATTGGCTCCCTTAGCCTCGGCATCCTCTACCATACGCTTGATAGCCTGCTCCCTGGCTTCAGACATCATCTCGGTGTAGTCGCTTATCTCGCCCCCGACAATACCCTTGAGCCCGGCCATAATGTCCCTGCCGACATGCCTGGCCCGGATGGTATTGCCCTTGACCAAACCGATGGTCCTGACAATCGATTTACCCTCGACATAGCCTGAGGTGGTAATAATCATCTTATACATACGATATCCTCCTCATAACAGCCACAGAAATCATAACCCAGAGGTAAGAAAACATCAAATTAGAAAGGCAGGAGTTTGACTGAAATTATATGGGAGGTATAAGATACGGCTAGGTTAAATTTCCGCCGGTTATGAAACGCATCCAATCCTATACCAAACAATTACATACGCAATCAAGAAGAGACGCGACAAATTACGGATGGAGGGAGTCGTAAAAAGAGGGAAAGCAATGCATAGATGGAATGTGCTGATTGTAGTATCCCTGGCAATGTTCATCATTACGATTGATACGACCATGATGAATGTCGCGATTACTGCATTGTCTCAGGACTTGAATACCGAGATTCAGCACATTCAGATGGCGATAGCCGTATATTCGCTGGTTATGGCAGCAGGTATGATTGCCAGCGCCAAACTCGCCAAGATCTATGGAACAAAACGGATATTCATCATTGGGGTTATTCTGTACGGTATAGGTACTGTAACAGCAGCCCTAAGCCAGAACATAATAGTGCTGACTCTGGGGTGGTCTGTTATTGAAGGCATAGGCGCAGCTCTTATGATACCAGCAATATTATCGTTCCTCGTGACAACCTATCAGGGTAAAGAAAGGGTGCGTGCTTTTGCGGTTTATGCAGCGATTCTGGTGGGCGGTGCTGCTATTGGTCCCATCATTGGTGGCCTGTTTACAACGTATGCCACCTGGCGATGGGCATTCGGTATGGAGGCATTTATCATTGCCGCGATACTCATTTCTTCTCGTCTTCTTGTCGGACAAGGAAAAACCGAAAAAAGGCCCGGGCTGGATTGGGGTGGTATCGCACTATCTACTACGGGCTTGGTTTCTCTGGTAGTCGGCGTAATCAGTGCCAATACCTATGGCTGGTGGCAAGCGGCGAAGCCGCTGGTAATAGGTGGACTGGAGATTGCACCGTTCGGTATCTCCGCTGCTCCTCTGTTCATGATTACCGGAGGTATTCTTCTGCTGATGTTCAGGCTATGGTTAAAGAGGCAGGAAAGGAAGGGGAATGAGCCCCTGGTACCCACCTCTTTATTCAGGAACAGACCCTATATGGCCGGGATATCAACAACCTTGATTATACTAATAGGGCTAGGGGCAATCCTATTTGCTACTCCATTCTTCCTACAGACAATGCTACACACAAACGCCTTTGAGACAGGTGTAGCTGTCATTCCGATGCCATTAGCAATGCTAGCACTGAGTTTTATCACAGCTCGCTTGGTGACTCGAATCCAAATTGAACACCTCATTAGAATCGGGATAGTTGTTATGATTGCCGGAGCCATTGTCATGGCAAATTCTTTCAGCCCCAGTATGACAGTGATGAGCCTGACACCAGGTCTTGCTTTAATCGGTATCGGTATGGGGCTGGCACTATCCCAAATTGGAAATGTAACGATATCTTTCGCAAAATCAAGTGAGACTGATGAAGCATCAGGGCTTTATTCCACCTTCCTCAATCTGGGACGGGCTATCGGGACTGCTGCGGTAGGGGCAATCATGCTAGCCTCCTTCCTGTCAAGTATTGTCGGGGGAATTAATGACAGCGTTAGTCTGCCCCAACAGGAAAAAAATGATTTAACTGTCTTGCTTACAGACAGTAGCAAGCATATGAAACTCAAGGAATTTGAAGCCGAAATCAAGAAGACCCAGAGCGACTATCCGGATGAAGATATCAGCGAACTTAGAGCGATAGGAGTTAATGCAGTGGATGATTCAATGCGGGTTACCTTTTACACTCTCGCTGGTGTTTTCGGGGGCAGCCTCATAGTATCCCTTTTCCTCCCCAGAAGAAAACTGGTTTCTACTGTTGATGATGCTACCCGACAGCCATCAGACAGCGAGTTGTGAAGGCCATAGCACTGAAAAACCACCTCCGAAAGCCGAGCTGGTAATAATCATTTCTCGACCTCCCCGGGTCCTTCCTTCTTATTCCTGTTTAACCTGGCCCTAACCATTCTTACCACCAGCACCAGGACCCCCACCCCGATAGCAGCCACCGCTATCCGGAGCGCCAGGTGAATATCAGCGTTGGCAAAAAAGCCCCGGCAGCCGAAGCCAAGCAGCCCCAGTACAACCACACCCAGTACAATAATCCCGATATCGTTCATGGATAGCCTACCGCCTATACTTTGCTACCGTACCCTTAGGGGTATCCTCCAGAGTGATACCGGCTTCATCCAGCTTGCTGCGGACTATATCAGCAAGCTGCCACTCCTTATCCTGGCGCAGCTGATTGCGCAGACTAATCAGCTCCTCAATCAACTCTTCCGCCGTCTGCGCTGCCTCCGCAGTAACAACACGATTAAGCTCTTGATAGACCGAGCCTCTAATCCGGGCCACCAGCCCGGCGTCAATAACCGGCTTCCCCGGTGGTTTGAAAGTCAGTCCCAGAATACCACCCAGCTCGATAAGCATTTTCTGGGCGGAAGCAACACGATAACCCGACTCAACAGCACGGTTAATCTCCCGGGCTAAATCGAACAGGGTAGCCAGCGCCCGCGCCGTATTAAAGTCATCATCCATCGCGGTAACAAACTGGCTGCGGTAGGTATCAACATCTATCCGCCCCTCACCCTTTTCTCCACCGGCCTCGCTCTGCGCCGCCTGCCGCAACCTCTCCGCAGCCTTCTCCGCCGCCTCAAATGATTCCTCCAGGTAGGTCAGCGGGCTCCGGTAGTGGGAGTTAAGGATGAAGATACGGATAGCGTCGGCACTGTGCTTGGTGAGCGCCTCCTTGATGGTTATCAGGTTGCCCAGGGACTTGCTCATCTTTTCCTCACCGAACTGCACCATCCCGTTATGCAGCCAGTATTTAACAAACGGCTTCTTGCCGGTAAAGCTCTCCGACTGGGCAATCTCATTCTCGTGGTGAGGAAAGACCAGGTCCTGACCGCCGCCATGAATATCAAGGGTATCCCCCAGGTATTTTAAGGACATTGCACTGCACTCGATATGCCAGCCCGGCCTGCCCCGGCCCCACGGGCTCTCCCACCAGGGCTCACCCGGCTTAGCCGCCTTCCAGAGGGCAAAGTCCAGAGGGTGTTCCTTCTCCTTACCGAACTCTACATTACCCCCGGCCATCATAGATTCCAGGCTGCGGTGGGACAGCTTCCCGTAATCAGGTACGCTACCTACCCGGAAATAGACACTGCCCCCGGCAGGATAAGCATACCCCTTATCTATCAGGCCGTCGATCACCTCAATAATCTTGTCTATCTCCTCGGTAGCCCGGGGATAGATATCGACCCGGCCGACATTTAAGGCGTCCATATCTTCAAAATAGCTGTCGGTGAACCTCCCGGCTAGCTCGCTGACCGAGCTGCCGAGCTTACCAGCACTGTCGATAAGAGTATCATCAATATCGGTAATATTCTGTACATACTTGACCTTATAGCCTTTAAATTGAAGATAACGCCGGATGACATCAAAGATAACATAGCTCATGGCATGCCCGATATGGCTGTCATCGTAGGGGGTGACCCCGCAGACGTACATCTTGACTTCATTACCCCGGGGCACGAATTCTTCCTTCGTTCCGGAAAGAGTATTAAATACCTTCACCTTTTCCCCCTTCAGCCCTGTCCAGGCGCTTTTCCAGTTCCGCTATTCTCCTCTCCAGGTTTTCCAGTTGCTCTCCTATCGGGTCAGGTAACCTTTCCACGGTATCGGTATCCGGGTCTCTCACCGTTACCACCCGCCCCGGCACCCCAACCACGGTAGCATTGGGCGGCACCGAGTTCAGCACCACCGAGCCGGCGCCCACCTTACTGTTCTCCCCGATGGTAATGTTCCCGATAAGTTGAGCGCCAACCCCAATCATAACATTGTCCTTCAGGGTGGGGTGGCGTTTAACCTTCTGAGTACTGGTGCCACCCAGGGTTACCCCCTGGTGCAGGGTAACATTATCGCCAATCTCGGTCGTCTCACCGATAACCACCCCCATGCCGTGGTCAATAAAGAGACCCTCTCCAATCTTAGCCCCGGGGTGAATCTCGATGCCGGTAAGGAAGCGAGTGGCGTAAGCCACCATCATGGGGAGCCCACGAATATGCCTCCGATAGAGGGTATGGGCCACCCTGTGAAACTGGCGGGACTGAAACCCGGGATAGGTAAACACCACCCCCACAGCATTTGATGCGGCCGGGTCCCGCTCAAGAACGGCCCTGATATCCCTTTTTACACTGGTAATGAGCGACATTGGACTACATCTCCTTTATAAACTAGTCTCTATACCTAGCTGCCCCGGTAAGACCGGGGCTAAGGACAGACGCAGCCAAGCATCCCGGGAAGAGGATTAACTACCGGACCCATCCAATACATAATCATCATCCACTCTTGTCTAGCTCGAAATAGCCTCTATCAGGGCTACCGCCTGAGCCTCGATTCCCTCCCCATTTCCAATAAAGCCCAACCGGGCTGAGCTACTCGCCTTAATACTCAGCCTGCCCATATCAATACTGAGCGTCTGACTAAGCTTCCGGCGCATCTCCCCAATAAAGCTACTGAGCCTGGGTTGCTCAGCCACAATGGTAGCATCAATATTGCCTACCTGCCAACCGTTCTTCGCCAGCTCATCTCTTGCTCTTCCCAGCAGGACCAGGCTGGAAATATCC
>DAOWDD010000166.1 GCA_030639215.1 Dehalococcoidia bacterium | reverse complement strand
GGGGGATACTGACTACCGCCTACGCCCCGCTGGCACCGGGCAGGGTCTCCGCCGACGAGAAGGGGCAGCAGGCGCTGCTTAAGCTCTACCGGGACTTCTACCGGGATGAGCCCTTCGTCAGGGTGGTCGAGGCGCCCCCCCACACCAAGCATTCTTGGGGAAACAACCTCTGCTTCATCCATCCCGCCATCGACATAAGGACAGGGAGGCTAATTACCGTCAGCGGCATCGACAATCTGGTCAAAGGGGCCGCCGGCCAGGCCATCCAGAATATGAACCTGATGCTGGGGTTTAAGGAAACGACCGGGTTTAGCGCACCGGCCGTTTATCCCTGAAAAAGCTTCCCTTTATAAGCTTACTTATGCTATAATTAAACAAGATGGTTACCTTGACATCGCATAGAATTTCTTCCTATCGGGTAGCCTCTTTTTGTTCCCGTAAGCTACCCTGCTTGACTGTTTTTGTTCAACCGTTCAACCTTCCCTTTCCCCTTTATTCACCGCTAGCACGGAGGTAGAGACCAGCTGTGACCGAGGACAGGCTAAAGTCAACCGAGCCGCAAAACAACGGATATACCGCCGAGGATATTCAGGTCCTGGGCGGACGGGAGGCGGGACGCAAGCGGCCCGGTATGTATATCGGCAGCACCGACCAGCGCGGGCTGCACCACATTGTCTATGAGATTGTCTACAACAGCGTTGATGAAGCCATGTCCGGCTTCTGCTCCAGAATCGTGGTCACTCTGGAGCAGGACAAATCGGTTAAGGTTGAAGACAACGGGCGCGGCATCCCGGTAGACATCCATCCCACCACCAATGTATCCGCCCTGGAGACGGTAATGACTACCCTGCACGCAGGAGCAAAATTCGGCGGCAAGATCTACCAGGTATCCGGTGGTCTACACGGGGTAGGCGCCTCGGTAGTAAACGCCCTCTCCTCCTGGCTCAAGGTCAATATCAGGCGCGACGGGCGGCTCTACGAACAGCGCTACTGCCAGGGGATACCCCAGGCAGAGGTATCCGTGGTCGGAGAAGCCGATGATACCGGTACCACGATTACCTTCCTTGCCGATGAAGAGATATTCGATCGAGTCAGCTACGATTTTGACACCCTCTGCGAGCGCCTGCGGGAAGTAGCCTATCTCAATAAGGAACTGGAACTGCGCCTGTACGATAAAGAAAAGGACCTGGAAAAGACCTTCTATTTTGAGGGTGGGATTAACAGCCTCGTCCGCCACCTTAACCGGAACCGGGAAGTCCGTCACCGCTCCCCCATCTATATCGCCAAAACAATCGACAGCACCATGGTCGAGGCGGCCCTTCAGTATAACGACGGCTTTTCCGAGTCTATCTTCAGCTTTGCCAACTGCGTCAATACGGCAGACGGCGGTACCCACCTGACCGGATTCCGCTCGGCGCTGACCCGGGTCCTCAATGACTATGCCCGCAAGAACAAGCTTATCAAGGAGGATGACCCCAACTTAACCGGTGAAGATGTCCGGGAAGGGCTTACCGCTGTCATCAGCGTTAAGCTCTCCGAACCGCAGTTTGAAGGACAGACCAAGGGCAAGCTGGGCAATGCTGAGATTAAGAGCATCGTGGAAAGCAGCGTAAGCGAGGGGCTATCCCTCTACCTCGAGGAACACCCCCAAGAGGCCCAGCAGATTTTAGACAAGTGCCTCACCGCCGCCAGGGCCCGAGAAGCCGCCCGCAAGGCCCGTGACCTGATTATCAGAAAGAGTAGCCTCGATACCGGCACCCTGCCCGGGAAACTGGCTGACTGCTCCGAGAAGGACCCCTCTCTCTGTGAACTATACCTGGTGGAAGGCGACTCCGCCGGTGGCTCTGCCAAGCAGGG
>DAOWDD010000021.1 GCA_030639215.1 Dehalococcoidia bacterium | reverse complement strand
GCTATTGAGGCGAGGAGTATGGGCGTTAATATTGAGGAGAGCGAGGTCGTCTTCCGCTGCAATCTGGTGGCGGTGCGCGACGGTATGATGTGGGACTATAGCGCCGGTCATATCAGCAGCAGCGAGGCCCGGGAGCTTATCTCCGCTCTGGAGGAAGGTCTTGGTGGCGGCGGTGTTCGCTTCTATCCCGGCGTCAGCTACCGGCACATCTGCAAGTTGAAGGGACAGGAGGGCACCCTGGAGGCTGCCTGTACGCCGCCCCACGATATCCCGGATAGGCCCGTTAGAGAGTTTCTGCCTAAGGGTCCGGGGAGTGGGCTGCTGCGGGACCTGATGCAGCGTTCGGAGGTGGTGCTCCGTGACCACCCGGTGAATGTCAAGCGGAGGTCTCAGGGCAGGCTACCGGCTACTATGATATGGCTCTTCTGGGGCAGCCGCAGGGCACCCGATATCCCCGCGTTTCGGCAGGTCTATGGCTTAAGCGCCGCGGTAACATCAGGGGTCGATGTTATTCGGGGGATGGCGCAGGTGATGGGGATGGGGGTGCTCGATATCGCCGGGGTGAGCGACGGGCCGGATAGTGATTTGGGCGCTCAGGGCGCCGGCGCCCTGGCCGCCCTTGGCGAATATGACCTGGTGGTCGTTCATATTGAGGCGCCGGATGAGGCCGGTCATGCCGGCTCCATTGATGATAAGGTGGCCGCTATCCAGCGAGTGGATGGGGAGATGGCCGCTCAACTGCGCTCCTGGCGGGGAGAGCCGCTCCGGGTGCTGGTAATGCCCGACCACCCCACCCCGATCGAGGTGCGCACCCATACGCCGGACCCGGTCCCCTTTGTGCTCTGGGGTCAGGGGTTTAGTGCCAACGGTGCCGGGCGGCTTACCGAGCCCGAGGCAGAAAAAACGGGCTTGTTTCTTGACCCCGGTTATAATATTATGAGCAGGTTAATAGAGATTTAGTCCGGTGTCTGAACTATCAACCGGGCAGATTACTTGGCTTTAGGTTAAAGACTAGATGGCGTTAATTGTGCAGAAGTATGGCGGTTCGTCGGTAGCTGATGCTGGGCGGATTAAGAACGTCGCCCGGCGCATCGCTGCCGCTAGGGATGAGGGCAACCAGGTGGTGGTGGTCGTCTCGGCAATGGGAGATACTACCGATGAGCTCATTGATCTGGCCTATCAGGTTACCGACCGACCTGACGTGAGGGAGTTTGACATCTTGCTCTCCACCGGTGAACTTGTCTCCAGCACTCTGCTGGCGATGGCCTTGAAGGAAATGGGATACCAGGCGATCAGCTTGAGCGGCGCTCAGGCCGGGATAAGGACCGACTCCGCTCATAGCCGGGCTCGCATCCTTAAGATTGAGGTGCGGAGAGTGGTCAAGGAGCTGGAGAAGGGGAATATCGTTATCGTGGCCGGGTTTCAGGGCGTTACCGATGAGATGGATGTGACCACTCTGGGTAGGGGCGGTTCTGATACCACCGCGGTAGCCCTGGCGGCCAGCCTGGGGGTGGAAGGGTGCCAGATATACACCGATGTTGAGGGCGTCTATACTGCCGACCCGCGGCTTGTTCCCGAGGCCCGCCCGCTAGCCGAGATCGGCTATGATGAGATGCTGGAGCTGGCGATCTACGGGACCAAGGTAATGCACCCCCGGGCGGTTGAGCTGGGGGAGCTATATGGTATCCCCATCCTGGTAGCCTCCAGCTTCTCTCAAGAGCCGGGCACATTAATTCATGGAGGAGCGTCTATGGAAGTGCGAAATAAGGTGAGGGGTGTCGCCTACGACCTTGATGTGGCAAAAATAACCGTGGTCGGTGTTTCTGACCGGCCGGGTATCGCCTCATCCATCTTCCAGCCGTTAGCCGAGGCTGGCATCAGCATTGATACCATTGTGCAGAACGCCGGCCTCGATAATGTCACCGATTTGACCTTTACCGTCGCTAAGAGTGACCTGGCTGAGGCGATGCGTGTTGTAGAGCCGATAGCCGGGTTGATTGAGGCAAGGGAGTGTGTTAGTGACGCCAGCCTGGGTAAGGTCAGCATCGTCGGCACCGGGATGCAGAACACGCCGGGCTATGCGGCGAAAATGTTTCAGGTGCTCGGTGAGCAGGGCATTAACATTCAGCTGATTACTACCTCGGAGATAAGGATAACCTGTATCATTGATGAGGCAAAGGTCAAGAAGGCAGTGCGTGCCTTACACCGGGCGTTTGAGCTGGAGGTCAAGGACTAGGCCGGAGCCGATATAACCGGCGACGGCTGCGGAGATGGTGTTATATGGGAGAAGAATCAGCAGGATCAAGACAGCAGCGCGGTAAGCAGGCGATTGATCTGGCGATGCAGGGCCGCTGGCGGGAGGCGGTGGCGGCGAACCAGAACCTGATAGAGAGCTTCCCCGGCGATGTCAGCGCTTACAATCGGTTGGGCAGAGCCTATACGGAGCTGGGCGAGTTTTCTCGTGCCCGGGAGGCCTACAGCCGGGCTATTGAGTTTGACCCTTATAATGCCATTGCCCAGAAGAACCTTAACCGGTTGGCCCATTTAGATGAGGTCGCCGTCGACCTGAATGATAATCCCTATGTCGAGCCGCAGCACTTTATTGAGGAGCCCGGCAAGGCCGGGGTGGTTGACCTTTGCCACCTGGGGCCGCCGCAGGTGCTGGCGAAGATGGGAGCCGGGGACAAGGTCTACTTGAGGGTAGACGGGGCCGGTTTAGTGGTGGAGAATGGTCGGGGTGAGTACCTGGGGCAGGTCGGGTCCAAAGATGGGCAGCGGCTTATCCGGTTAATCGAGGGTGGCAACCGGTATTCCGCCGCTATCGTCAGCGCGGCGGCGGATAGGGTAACCGTCATCATCAAGGAGATATATCAGGACCCCTCTCAGGCCAACCGGCCTTCCTTCCCGGTAAAGAGTGTTAAGAGCCCTCGGCCTTATATCAGTGAGAGAGTTAAGCACGAGCTGGAGTCTGAAGAGGCGGAGGAAGAGCCTGATTATAGCGTAATCGCGACGGGGGGAATAGAGCTACCGCCCGAGAGTGCCCCTGAGCTTAAGGATAAGGGTAATGAAGAATAAGAGGTTTCAGTAAGTATGGTAGTAGGTAAAGTAAGAGCGATAAACATAGAAGAAGAGATAAAGAGCTCCTATCTTGACTATGCGATGAGTGTTATCGTTTCCCGCGCCTTACCCGACGTGAGGGATGGGCTGAAGCCGGTGCACCGGCGTATCCTCTACGCTATGGACGGCCTGGGCCTAAAGCATACCGGCCCCTATAAGAAGAGCGCCCGTGTCGTTGGTGAGGTCCTGGGTAAATACCACCCCCACGGCGATACCTCTGTTTATGATGCTATGGTGCGTATGGCGCAGGACTTCTCGATGCGGAGTACCCTTGTTGACGGGCAGGGGAACTTTGGCAGCGTGGACAATGACCCGCCGGCGGCGATGCGTTATACCGAGGTGCGCCTGGCTTCTATTTCCGAGCAGATGCTGGTTGACATTGATAAAGATACCGTGGATTTCATGCCCAACTTTGATAACAGCCTCAAGGAGCCGATGGTGCTGCCGGCCCGCCTGCCCAACCTGCTGCTTAACGGCAGCTCCGGCATTGCGGTCGGTATGGCGACCAACATCCCACCTCATAATCTGGGCGAAATCTGTGATGCCATCGCCTATCTCATTGATAATCCGGAGGCTACGGTTAACGAACTGCTTCAGTTTGTCAAGGGGCCTGATTTCCCCACCGCCGGCATCATCCTGGGGCGGGACGGTATTCAGAGCGCCTATGCTACCGGGCACGGTAAGGTGGTGGTCCGGGCTAAGGCCCACCTGGTGGAGGATGCTAAGGAGGCCGGGCACCGCCAGATAGTGGTTACCGAGCTCCCTTACCAGACGAACAAGGCGGCCCTGGTGGAGAGGATGGCGCAGCTGGTCAAGGACAAGAAGGTCAAGGGTATCAGTGAAATCCGTGATGAATCGGACCGCCAGGGCATGCGGCTGGTTATTGAGCTGAGAAGGGATGCCCAGCCGCAGCCGGTACTTAACGCCCTCTACAAGCATACCGCAATGCAGTCGTCTTTCTTCATTAACATGCTGGCGCTGGTCGACGGGCAGCCCAGGGTAATCAGCCTTAAGGAAGCGCTGCAGTACCACATCGACTTTCGCAGCCGGGTTATCACCCGGCGCTCCCGGTTTGAGTTGAAGGAGGCTAAAGCGAGGGCCCATATCCTGGAAGGGCTTAAGATTGCCCTGGATAATATCGATGCGGTGATTGCCACCATCCGGAAATCGGCGACGGCTGAGGCGGCTCGCCAGAATCTTATCAGCACCTTCAGCCTGTCCCAGACGCAGGCACAGGCTATTCTTGATATGCCGCTGCGCCGCCTGGCCGGTCTGGAGCGGCAGAAGATCCTCGATGAGTATGCTGAGGTGTTGAAGACCATCGCCTACCTGGAAGAACTGCTGGCTAACCCCAGGCGGATACTTATGCTGGTGAAGGAGGATGTGGGCGAATTAAGGGCTAAATATGCCGACCCGCGGCGCACCGAGATAAAGGAACAGGAAGTCATCGAATTCAGTGAAGAGGACCTCATCCCTCACCAGAGGGTGGTGGTAACCCTGAGTAACCGGGGGTTTGTCAAGAGGGTGCCCTCTCAGTCCTACCGGGCGCAGCACCGTGGCGGGCACGGTATCCAGGCGCACCCGACCCGGGAGGAAGATGCCGTCAGGCTGTTGGTGGTAGCGGATACCCATGATAGGCTCTTCTTCTTTACCAACCGGGGTAAGGTCTTCAGCCTCAAGTGCCACGAGATTCCCGATAGCTCCCGCACCGGTAAGGGCACTGCGGTGGTCAATCTCTTCCCGGTCGTTGAGAGGGAGAGGGTCACCTCGATGGTGGTGGTGACTGATTTTAAGCAGGGTGACTACCTGCTGATGGCCACCTGTTGCGGCGAGGTAAAAAAGACGGCGGTGGAAAGGTTTGCCCAGGTGCGTAGCAGCGGGCTTATCGCTATGGACCTGGAAGAGAGTGACGAGCTGGTATCGGCGAACCTGGCCAATGGTCAGGATGATATCGTCCTGGTAACCAGAAAGGGCCAGTCAATCAGGTTCACTGTCACCGAGCTCCGGGCCAGCTCCCGGACCAGTGGTGGGGTGCGGGGCATCCGTCTACTGGGGGATGACCGCGTTGTCAGTATGGGTGTCGTTTATCCTGAGGCCTATCTGCTGATAGTCACTACCAGGGGCTTCGGTAAGCTTACCCCCGTCGGGGAGTACCCCCGGCAGCACCGCGGCGGCGGCGGGGTGAGGACCTTCAAGGTCGTTGAAAAAACCGGCCAGGTTATTGACGCCAAGCTGGTCTCCCGTTCGCAGCAGCTGATGATTATCTCGGCTGACGGCATTATCACCCGTACTATGGTCAGGGAGAAGGATCCCGATAAGGGTGGCATCTCCGTTCAGGGCAGGAATACGCAGGGGGTGACCCTGATGCGGATGAAGGGTGACGATACCGTAGTGGCTATTGCCTCTTTTGGCTGACGTTCCGGTACTTTTGCTGGCAGGCGTCTTGCCGGCGCTCCAGTCCGCAGGCATTGCAGTCCTGGTAGCGGCAGTCAGTGGTCACCCTGTCTTCCAGGGCGTAGCTATATTCTCGCTTGAGAAAGGCTTCCCTTATACCGGCATCAATGTGTGCCCAGGGCAGGGGCTCATCCAGGGGGCGCTGCCGCTGGGCATAAAAAGCGGGCTCAAGCCCGGCTTCGGCAAAGGCACTGAGCCAGTTCTGGTAGTTGAAGTGTTCACCCCAGCCGTCAAAGACTGAGCCCTTCTGCCAGGCGAGGTAGATGACCCTACCCAGGCGCCGGTCTCCCCGGGAAAGTGCTGCCTCAAGCAGGCTGACCTCGGGGTCCTGCCAGGAGAGCCGGACCTCCTTACGGCGCAGTCCCTGTTTGAGGAGTTCGTGTTTAGCGCTTAGCTGCTGCTCGCTTTCCTGGGCGACCCACTGGAAGGGTGTGTGAGGCTTGGGGACGAAGGTAGACAGGCTGATTCTTATCTGGGGCCTTCTCCCCTTTGTCTTTCTGCCCGGCAGGCTGAGACGTTCCACCAGCTTGATTATCGCCTCGATATCAGCGGCGGTCTCGGTGGGCAGGCCGAGCATAAAGTAGAGCTTGAGGCCGCTCCAGCCGCGGGCAAAGGCCTCGGCGGCCGTTTCCAGGATGGTATCATCACTGGTATTCTTGTTGATGGCCTGCCGCAGTCTCTCGCTGCCCGCCTCGGGGGCAAAGGTGAGGCCGGTCCTCTTGTGGGCGGCCAGGGAGTCGAGCAGCCTTACCGAGAAGCTGTCAATACGCAGGCTGGGCAGTGACAGGACAAGGTTGTCCGCCTGATAGCGGCGGAAGAGTCTGGCTACCAGCTCGTCAATACGGGGGTAGTCACTCGAGCTTAGTGAGACCAGGGAGGCCTCGCTATAGCCGCAGTTGGTAATAAGCTCTCCCAGTGCCCACATCACCTCTTCCTGGGGGCGTTCACGTACCGGGCGGTAGGCAGTCCCTGCCTGGCAGAAGCGGCAGCCGCGGCTGCAGCCCCGCTGTATCTCTATTGCGCCGCGGTCGTGGACCGTCTCAAGGTAGGGGACCACCGGGTGGGTGGGTGGTGGCGGCAGCTTGCTTACTATCCGCCGTTCGATGCGGGGGCTGGCCTCGGCGGCGGTAGGGGTAATCTCTTTGAACAGCCCGCTGGCATCATATTGTACCTGGTACAGCCCGGGTACATAGATGCCGGGTATGGCGGCCAGCCGGCGTAGCAGCTCTTCTTTGGTGGCTCCGCTTATTTTCCCCTCCCGCAGGCAGTCAAGCAGCTCCGGGACTACCTCTTCACCTTCCCCGATGACGAAAAGGTCAATGAAGTCGGCCATTGGCTCCGGGTTGAGGGTGCAGCAGCCGCCGGCGATTACTAACGGGTAGGCACCGTCTCTCTCCGCAGCGAGCACCGGTATCCCGGCCAGGTGCAGCATATTCAGCACATTGGTATAGGTCAGCTCGTAGCCTAAGGAAAAGCCGATAACATCAAAATCTTTGAGCGGGCGCCTGGACTCAAGGCTGAAGAGGGGGATGCCCTGCTCACGCATTACCGCTTCCATATCCGGCCACGGGGCATAGACCCTTTCCGCAAGGACGTCCGCTTGAGCGTTGATAAGCTCGTAGAGGATGGGCAGCGCCAGGGTGGACATGCCTATTTCATACAGGTCCGGGTAGGAGAGGGCGACCCGGATGAGGGTCTTATCCCAGTCCTTGACGGTGCTGTTCCATTCGCCCCCGCTGTAGCGGGCCGGGCGGCTTACCTGATGCAGTATGCTATCGAGCTCGGTCAAAGTGTTTCCTCCCGATG
>DAOWDD010000042.1 GCA_030639215.1 Dehalococcoidia bacterium | reverse complement strand
ATACCGCCTGGTCTATATCACCACTAAAGACGAAGAAGAGGCCCGGGAAATAGGCAGGGTGCTGGTGGGGGAGAGGCTGGCCGCCTGTGTTAACATCCATCCGATAAAAAGCGTCTACCGCTGGGAGGGGGGAATCGAGGAGGCAGACGAAGTAGCGCTACTGGTGAAAACAAGGGCCCCCCTGATTGATATGGTCGTCAGCAGGGTGAGAGAGATGCATTCGTACGAAGTCCCCTGTATCATTTCCCTGCCGATAGAAAAGGGCTACCCCGACTTTCTGAAATGGATTGACCGCTCAACAAAGTAGAACTTACACAAAGTGCCCAAGACTGTCGAGAGATAAGGAAGGCGATAGAGGTGTCCTTAGACTTAGATAAGGTGTTCCCCCAGGTCGGGGATATGGTAGCCGGGCTGAAGAGTGACGCCGCTCAGAGGCAGCAGCGCCTCAAGTTCGCCCTGGATACCCTGCATAACCAGGCGGACAACCTCAGCCACCTGGCCAGGAAAATCAATTCCAGCAAGACTACCTGGCTGATAGCCGGTCTGGTAGACGGGTTTGACCGGCAGATTAAGGCACCGCCCGCCCCTTCTGAATTCACCATCCTGGCTGCCGATGGCTCTCACATTGATGTTGACCGCCACCGGTCGCCCCGGTGCTACCTGATAAACATCGGCTCCGTCGTCCTGCAATACGGCGGCTCACCCGACGCTACCCTGGACAGCTTCCCCCACCTCTATTCCAGTGATGAGGAGCTGGTTATTACCCCAAATGGGGATAAAATCCGCGAGCAGGTGGTAGAAGGCACGCTCTTAGGCATCAAGCGCGGCGTGGACGAGTGCTGCCAGTTAGCCGAACTGGCCACAGAACTGCCCGAGGACAGCCCGGGCCTGGCGCTGGTTGACGGCACGCTTGTTCTCTGGGGCCTGGAAGCCTATCCCGAATTCGTCACCGAGGCACTGCTGGATAAAGGCTTCTTAAGCCACCTCAGCCGGATAAAAGGGCTTAATAGCAACGGCAGGGAAATAGCTCTGGCCAGCTACATCAGCTTTCCCCGCAGCACCGAGGTGGTCAATGCGCTGCGCCTTGCCCTCTGCCCGCATGATGTCCTTGATACCGACCTCCACTGCAGAGACTGTCAAGAGCGGAAGTGTGAGATGGTCGCCGGTATCAGGGACCGTGATTTATTCTCCGAGCTGTTAGGTCAGGGGGAGAGGTCCTGCCTGTTTACCAGCAGGTCAAAAATAGTTGATAAGAAGTACCCCGAAGAACACCGAATCTACTTTTTCTACCTCAGGGTGGATGATGAAACCGCCCGGGTAGAGATACCGAAGTGGGTGGCAACAGATGAGGACCTGCTCAATCTAACGCACTCCCTTATTTTAGACCAGTGCCAGCGCGGGCAGGGGTACCCGGTAGCGCTGAGCGAAGCCCACGAACAGGCGGTGGTAACCGGGGCGGACCGGGAAAACTTCTGGCGGTTGGTAGAGTCATTGCTGGTGGATGAACACCTGCCCAGCCTAAGTTCGGCCAAGAGCCGGAGCAAGAGGACAAGGTGGGTCTAGCATAGTGAGGTGTTACGGAGTGAGAAAGCTAAAAAGCCGGCCAGTGAGGATAGGGGTTACCGCAGCCGTTACCGGCGGCCTGGTCGCCCTCACCCTGCACACCATCCGCTTCCTTCCCTCCCCTGAGGCAGCCCATATCCTGAGCAAGGTACTGGCTATCCTGCTCCTGGCCGCCCTTATCAGCGTCTACCCGATAATACTACGCTTTATCTGGACTGCCCGGAAAAACAAGGGGGGGGACTTGATTCAGGCACCAGAGACACTATCCTAAAAAGCCGAAATGGTTTATTATGAAGGAGAGGGGGGAAGGAAACCCGGTGTTTTAACAAAAACTAAAGGAGATAATAGATGGGGTCCAAGGGAAGAAAGAACGTCAAGAAACCCAAGCAGCAAAAGGACAAGAAGGAAAAGAAGAAATAGGGAAACAAAGGAATGAGTGAAACACAGAGGGTCGGTGAGGTTATTGAAGCCAGCTCTACCGATTTCACTGCCCAATGTTATGAGCTTTACGACTCACCCTCTTTAGGCAGCCTGGTCAAGACCAGAGATGCGGATGTGGAGTTATACGGAGTAGTCTATCAGGCGGCGACCACCAGCCTTGAGCCGGGGCGGCGGCCGATTGCCCGGGGTAAGGATGAGGCCAGCGAGGAGGCGGTCTACCAGTCAAACCCGCAACTCTTAAAGCTTCTCAAGAGTGAATTCGGCACCCTGGTGGTCGGGCACCGGCAGGGCGACAAGCTGAACCACTACCTGCCGCCCCAACCGGCCCGAATCCACGGCTTTGTCTACCTGTGCTCGCCTGAAGAAGTAAGAGAGTTCAGCTTATCCTTCGCCTTCCTCAATATACTGGTTAACGCCCACCTGCCCATTTCCACCGAGGAGCTTACCAGCGCCACGCTGCGCCAGATGAGTCAGGTACACCAGGACCGTCGCAGCTTTTTGGTCGCCGCCGGTAAGGAATTAGCCCTTTTGATTGGCGGTAATCTTAACCAGCTCAAGGCTATTCTGGGGAGGATTCAAACATGATCCGGCAGGACTTTGGGATGCTGAGCATCATCACCGCCAACCCCCTTAATCCGGGAACGGAGAGAATGAGAAAATGAGCCAGGAGAATACCGAGAGGCTGGGCATTGTTACCTCCGGTTCCTTGAACAAGGGAGTGGAAGCCAGGCTGGATGGTTCCGCCTCGGTTGAGGATATTGCGGTAGGGCGGTATGTCACCATCGAGGGGAAAAAACGGCGCTTCTTCGGCATGATAACCGATATCAGCCTGGGCGTAATTGACCAGAAGCTTACCGTTACCCCTCCCGATGTCTCCGACCCCTTCATCGCTGAGGTACTGGCCGGTACCAGCACCTACGGAACACTCCATATTTCACCCTATCTCACCATCGGCGGCGATGCCACCAGCCTAACTGAAGGACCGCAGCCGGTCAAGACGATACCCTCGCACTTCTCACCGGTAAATTCGGCCTCACAGCAGGATGTGGAGCTGGTCTTCGGTAAAGAGGACGAGAAAAGGTTCTGGATTGGCAACCCCCTGGATATGGAGACCAGGCTCTGCCTTGATATGGAGAGGCTGGTCGAGCGCTCAAGCGGCGTCTTCGGCAAGAGCGGCACCGGCAAGACCTTCTTTACCAGGCAGCTTCTTATCGGCATGCTGCAGAAATCAAAGGCGGTGAACCTTATTTTTGATATGCACAGCGAGTACGGCTGGGAGGGCAGCAGCGAGCAGGGGCTGAAGGTCAAGGCCCTGAAGCAGCTCTTCCCGGCCAAGGTAGCCGTCTTTACCCTTGATGAAGAGAGCTCAAAGCGAAGAGGGGTGCTCACTGACTTCATAGTCAGGATAGGCTATGACGAGATAGAGCCGGCAGATATGGCCCTGCTACGCCAAACGCTGAACCTGACCGAACCTGCCATCGGAGCCGTGTACCAGTTTCGCGAACGGTTCGGCAAGAACTGGTTGGAGAAAGCCACTAACCCGGGTAACTCCGATGAGACCAGGGATCTCTTAAAGGAGTTGAATATTCACGAGAGCACCTTTCAGAACCTGCAGAGAGGACTGGCAATCATCAAGCGGCTGCCCTTCATCGAGCCCCACGCACCGGCCGATGCCGTAACACATATCCTCGACCACCTTAACCGGGGCACCAACGTAGTCCTGGAGTTCGGTAAGTGTAATGATATTACCGCCTATGCCCTGGTGGCTAACCTGCTTACCCGCCGCATCTACGCCCGGTACCGGGAGAAAACGGAAAAGGCAATGGCGGAAAACTCGACCGGGCCACAGCCCCTGGTGATAACCATTGAGGAAGCCCACAAGTTTCTCAACCCGGAGGTGGCCTCTCAGACCATCTTCGGCACCATCGCCCGCGAGATGCGCAAGTATAATGCCACCCTGCTCATAATTGACCAGCGCCCCAGCGGTATTGACGACGAGGTTATGTCACAGGTCGGGACGAAGGCGACCTTCCTGCTCGACAATGAACGTGACATCGACAGTGTGCTGTCCGGGGTATCCGGCAAGAGCGAGCTTAAATCGGTACTGGCCAAGCTGGCCTCCAAGCAACAGGCGCTCATCTTCGGTCACGCTGTGCCTATGCCGGTAGCCTTCCAGCCCCGGGAATACGGCTCGGCGGAGTCCTACAAGGACCTTATCCCCAATGGAGGGACCGAGGCAGTAAAACAGGCCGAGCAGGACATCGAGGAGCTCTGGGGATAAAGTTGCTAGGGCCGGAAGGAGCAAGCTAGATTGAGCAGAAGAAAGGTAGGGCTGGCACTGAGCAGCGGCGCCGCCCGGGGCCTGGCCCATGTCGGCGTGCTGGACGTCCTGGAGAGAAACGGCATCCCTATTGATATGATTGCCGGTACCAGTATCGGGGCTATCATCGGCGCCTTCTATGCGGCGGGGAAGGATATCGGCGAGATAACAGGTATAGTGACGGGCCTGAGCCTGAGGAAAATGATGTCCCTGGCCGATTTCACGATACCGACCAACGGCTTCATCAAGGGAAAGAAGATTAACGGCTGGCTCAAGTCGATTATCGGTGAGATAGATTTTAGCGACCTGAAAATACCCTTTACCTGCCTGGCCACTGACATCAGCAGCGGTAAGGAGGTGGTCATCAAACAGGGCCCAGTGGTGGAGGCAGTAAGGGCCAGCTCCTCGATACCGATAATATTTACCCCGGCCAGGTGGCAGGGCCGCTACCTGTTCGACGGCGGTCTGGTCGAACCGATACCGGTAAGAGCTCTTAGAGAAATGGGTGCCGATATCATCATTGCAGTAAACGTAGTGCCCTATATGGGCGTCAGAAAGAAGACCGACGCTGAGGACATGGAGACCCAGAAAGTGCCGAACGTTTTCAGTGTTTTGATACGGATGATGTATATTATGGGCTATCAGGCGGCACAGGCCGGACTCAGGGAGGCTGATATCGTGATTACCCCTGAAGTAGGGCATATCCTTCCCGGGAACTTCAACCGGGCCCGGGAGTGTATCCTCGAGGGTAAAAGGGCGGCCCGGCGTGCCATCCCGAAGATAAAGAGGGTACTGGAAGCCTGACTGAAGCACCGGCCACAAAGACCTCAAACCCCTTTCTGCCAAACCCAAAATTGACAGCAGGGTACCAATGCGCTATAATTATTGCAAATAATAAGCATTAGCGACAATAACAATGATTACCAAGAAACAGGCTACCGGCATTAAGCGCACGGCACTGAGCTCAGCCGGACTGAGGATGACCAGCCAGCGGGCGCTAATCCTGGATATTATCAACCGTGGTGACGGACACT
>DAOWDD010000063.1 GCA_030639215.1 Dehalococcoidia bacterium | reverse complement strand
CTAGATCCGAAATGGATAACATAAAGGTCCTAGTAGCAGTGTTGGACACTGGTATTGACAAGAGGCACGAGGATCTCACTGACCTAGTGGTGGCTGAGGCTAATTTCAGTGACAGCTACAGAACCGCTGATTCTAATGGACATGGTACTCACATTGCCGGAATTATTGCCGCGGAGGACAATGAAGTGGGTATCTTAGGAGTAGCTCCCGGGTGTTTACTGTTGAATGCCAAGGTCGCTAATGAAAATGGTACGTGTGAAGCGGCGGCGTTGGCAAAAGGCATTGTCTGGGCGGTTGACAATGGAGCGAGTGTAATCAACATCAGTATCGAGCTAAAAGAACCTTCGCACCAGCTAAAAGAAGCCATCAACTACGCCTGGGAGCGGGGAAGCCTAATAGTGGCGGCGGCTGGAAACTCTGGCGATGAATCTCTAATTTACCCTGCCAGCTATGAGAATTGTATCGCCGTGGGTTGCCTAAAAGGAAACGACGAGCTATTTTCGCTTTCCAATCACGGAGACTGGATAGATGTGGCAGCTCCGGGATGCAATATCTATTCTTGTCTCCCCGACAATTGCTACGGTTACAAGACTGGCACTTCGTTTGCAACAGCTTACGTAAGTGGAATAGCAGCACTGCTTTTCGGCGTGGTTACGGATAGTAATGGTGACGGCAAACTAAATGATGAAGTCAGGAGATTGATCGAGACTGGCTGTTATTGAACTGTCTCTAAATAGGCCGTTATAGATGAACTCCATCAAATGAATGGCCTCAATACAGTGATCACGAAATCGTTGAGGCTGGGGTAGAAAGCAGTTTGTAATAACAAGTACAAGAAGTCTGGGTTACGTGTTACTGGACAATCGGCGATTTGTTACCCTTGACCTACTTACTCCCTGTCTCATAATAAACCTCTAGCTTTATTGCCAATAGTGTACTTCTGCACCAAGGGGAGAGAAATGCTACCCTCTCTGGAAGTACCTGCGGGTTTTCCAGCGGCCTAGAGCTTGCTTTTCAGCTTGGCCAGGACGCTGTTAATATGAACGAAGGGGTTTGTCCTGTGTCCGAAGACGGTGCCCCCGGCCAGGGCGCTAAGGAAGTCTTCCCGGCCGTTAAATTCAGGCATCTCGACATAGGCGTTACCTATCGCCTGGAGGGTGTGGGCATCACTGCCGGCGCTGCCCGGAATGCCATACTTCCTGGCAAAGCTCTCTGCTCTGGCTGACGAGCGATAGAGAGGGGTCCTGGAGTTAAATACTTCGATAACATCTATCTCTCCCTGTTCCGCCAGTCCCCGGGTTATCTCGCTATCCAGTGCGGACTGCCGAAACCTATCGAACGGGTGCGGGATGGCTACCAGGCCGCCTTGAGCCCTGATTCGGGATATTGTCTCTGCAACCGATAGGCCGCCGGGTATATTCTCCTTGAGGAACATTCCCATAATCTCACCGTGTGGGGTCAGTACCTCCTCGGCAACGATTACCGGGAAAGGGGCGATATCCTGCATCTTCAAGGCACCTTCGATGGTATTGTGGTCGGCTACGGCAAGGCAGTCGATGCCGGTCTCCCGGCAACGGTCGATAATCCTGGCTAACGGCGTATTACAGTCGGGTGAATATTCGGTATGGATATGAAGGTCTGCCTTGATCAATTTCAGTTAACCCTCTCCAGATAGCTGCCGCTGCGGGTGTCAACCTTGATAATGTCTCCCTGGTTGATAAACAGGGGGACATCGATGGTGATACCGGTCTCCAGTGTGGCCGGTTTGCTGCCACCGGTGGCGGTGTCCCCCTTGAAGCCGGGCTCGCTACCGGTCACCTCAAGCTCGACGGTAATCGGCATCTCGACCCCCATCAGTTCATCCTTGTAGCTTGATATTTGCAGGGACATCCCTTCCTTCAGGTAGTTGATGGCGTCACCCAGCTGGCTGCTATCCAGGGATGTCTGCTCGAAGTTCTCCTCATCCATAAAATGGTAGAGGTCGCCGTCGCTATAGAGGTACTGCATCGGACGGTAGTCAAGCCGGGCGCGCACAAACTTCTCCGTGTTTTGAAAGCTCCGTTCGATAGTGTGACCGTCCCGGATATCGCGGAGCTTAACCTTAGCCAGAGCCGTCCGCTTCATCTTGACGTGCTGGTACTCGATAACCTGGTACAGCTTGCCGTCCAGCTCGATAGTAACCCCTTTTCTCAACTCACTGGCGTTTAACATTCTAGACTCCCATCTTACCGGCTTTTGAAATTACCCTGACTTTGCCGCCTTCCATTACTACCGTATCCTCGATCCTAACGCCTCCCCACTCCGGAAGGTAGATACCGGGTTCAATAGTAAATACCATTCCGTTGGTTAGCGGCTCGGCGCTACCCCGGCCGAGGCACGGCGCCTCATGCGGTGACAATCCTATACCGTGGCCCAGGGAATGCCCGAAGGCCTCACCGTAGCCGGCCTCTTCAATGACTATCCTCGCCATATTGTCCGCCTCCTCTCCGCTCATCCCTTCCTTAATCATTGCGATTGCGGCTAGCTGCGCCCCCAGGACGGTATCATATACCTTACGGAAGGTCTCGTCCCGGCCGCCGATACAGATGGTGCGGCTGAGGTCGCTGGAGTAGCCGCCAATCCTGGCCCCGAAGTCCATTACTACCGGCTCCCCGGAATGGATAGTACGTGATGAGGGCCTGGCGTGGGGCACCGCTGAATTATCACCTGAGCCGATAATAATATCGAAGGGGACGGGCTCACTACCCCTCTCCCGCATAAACTTTTCTATCTCCCAGGCCAGCTCCTGCTCGCTGACGCCGTTAACGATGATACCCTCGGCGTATGCAAAGACGGCATCGCTGACTGCCGCCGCCCGGACTATCATCTCAATCTCCTCGGGCTCTTTAATCACCCGCAGCGACTCGATAAGCCCATCGACAGGGACAAGCCTAAAGGAGAGCTTTGCTTTTTTTATTATATCAGATAATTCCCGGTAATGATAAAAGGTGATATGCCTGCTCTCAAACCCCAGCCGGTTTATACCCGACCCGTCCATCAGTTCGGGGAACCAGTCCTCCGTGGGCCCGTTTATCCGAAAGACCTGATAGTCGGGCGACTGCCTTTTCGCCTGTTCCAGGTAGCGGAAGTCGACGGCCAAGACCTTCTTCTGCGGTGTAATCAAGAGATAGCCGGCGGAGCCGTCGAAACCGGACAGGTAGCGCCTGTTCTCCGGCTGTGAGATAAAGATAGCATCAATCTCCTGCTCGACGAAACCCCCCAGCAGCCGGTTAAGTCTGTCCTTCCAGCCCATTGTCCTGCTTCCCCCCTGCCATCGGGTGGGCGGAGAGGTATACCTTTCTCGCCTGGCTCTTGGTGACGTGGGTGTAGATCTGGGTGGTGGACAGGTCGGCATGCCCCAGGAGCTGCTGCACCACTCTTAAGTCAGCTCCGCCATCGAGGAGATGGGTGGCGAAGGTATGGCGCAGCATATGAGGATGGACCCGCCTGTTGATACCGGCAGCAGCGGAGTATTTCTCCAGTATCCTCTGCACCCTCCGTTCCACCAGGCGCCTGCCGCTGCGGTTAACGAACAGGGCCGGGTTCCTCTTCCCTCCCAGCAGCTTAGTCCTGCCCTGGCTGATGTAGGCAACTATGGCTGCCGCGGCCGGCCTACCCATCAGCACCACCCGCTCCCGGGAGCCCTTTCCCCAGACCCTGATTTCATTGGCATCAAGGTTAACCTTATCAATATCCAGGTTTACCAGCTCGCTTACCCTTAAACCTGAGGCGTAGAGCAGCTCCAGCAGGGCCCGGTCGCGCTGTCCCTGCGGTGTGGACAGATCAGGGGCGCTAATGAGATCAAGCACCTCTTTCTGGCTCAGGAAGCCGGGCAGGCGCTTGTCCAGCTTGGGAGAGGAGGTATCGGCGACCGGGCTGGTAGTGACTATCTCTTCCCGCATCAGGTAGCGATAGAAGGAGCGGATTGCCGAGAGCTTGCGGGCGATACTTACCTTGACAAAGCCCTGCTTGAGGAGATAGGAGAGGTAGTCGCGGATAACCTGTTTGTCCACCTCGTGAAGCGAGCCAATCTTTTGCGACTTAAGGAAGCTGAAGAAGTCCAGCAGGTCGGTGGTATAGTTGCGTATGGTATAGGGAGAAGCATTCCGCTCCGCCTCAAGGTAGTTTACGTATTGATTAAAGATTTGTTGCATCGAACTGATCGTGCTTCCTTTTGTCTATCGGTTCGCCTTCTCCGGCGTTTTCACTCTCTTCTCCTTCCGTTGAGCAGCCGTCAACGGTGCCGCTGGTGGCAATGTGCGCCAGAACATCGGCAAAGGCGATGCCCTTGGACCGGGCCCCTTTCAGCCCATGCCTGACCTTGCCGGCCAGCACGTCACCCAGGTGCAGGGTGGCGCTGGTCAGCTCCTCCGGTGATATCCAGCCCCTGCCGTACATAAAGCCGGTAACGTACACCTT
>DAOWDD010000156.1 GCA_030639215.1 Dehalococcoidia bacterium | reverse complement strand
TCTTCTCCCTAGAACTTTTCTTGGAGACGGTATCTTCGCATACTCAGTGAATTAGTGACCACGCTTACTGAGCTGAAGGCCATGGCTGCCCCGGCGATTATGGGATTAAGCAGGAAGCCGGTGAAGGGATATAGTATCCCGGCGGCAATCGGAATACCCAGAGAATTGTAGGAAAAAGCCCAAAAGAGGTTCTGTTTTATCTTACGCATGGTATAGCAGCTCAGCTCCAGGGTGCGAACTACATCTCGAAGGTCATCCTTCACCAGAACTATGCCTCCAGACTCGATAGCTACATCAGTACCCGAACCGATAGCGATACCCACGTCTGCTTGAACCAAAGCCGGGGCGTCGTTTATTCCGTCGCCGACCATGGCTACTGCATGACCCTGCTCCTGGAGCCTCTTTATTTCGGCGGCTTTATCCTGCGGCAACACCTCGGCCAGCACCCGATCGATCCCCAGGTTGTGGGCGATGCTCTCGGCACTGCCACGATTATCTCCGGTGATCATGATGACCTGCTTACCCCGGCGCTTGAGCTCGGCTACCGTATCGGCGGCAAAATCCTTAGCTGTATCCGCAACTGCAATTATCCCGGCAATCCTACCCTCCACTGCCACCAGCACTACTGTTTTCCCCTCACCTTCCAGTTGTCTTATACTATCCTCCGTAGCCGATATGTCTATGCCTTTATCGGCAAATAGCTTCCTGTTTGCCACAAGGATTGATGTACCGTTATACTTTGCCTCTACCCCTTTGCCAGGTATAGCGTAGAAGTCCGCTACCTCCGGAATAGATATGTCCATCTCCTCAGCCTTGCTGACAATGGCTTCGCTAAGATGGTGCTCCGAGCGCTTCTCAGCCGCGGCAGCTAGTTTAAGTATCTCGTCACTGGAATAGGGGTTGGAGAGGGAGATTACATCGGTGACCTCGGGCTTGCCTCGGGTTAGGGTGCCTGTTTTATCGAAGACGATGGTATCCACCTGGCAGGCCCGTTCCAGAGTGGCCGCGTCCCTGATGAGGATGCCATTCTCTGCTCCTTTACCGGTCCCCACGATTACCGCGGTGGGTGTTGCTAGGCCAAGGGCACAGGGACAGGCAATAATAACCACCGCGATAAAGGCGGTGAGGGCAAAGACCAAACCCAACCCCGACAGATACCAGGCGAGGAAGGTAACCACCCCAATAGCCAAGACGGCGGGGACAAAGTAGGCCGATACCCTGTCCGCCAGCCGCTGCACCGGTGCCTTACTGCCTTGAGCCTCCTCCACCAGCCTTACAATCTGGGCCAGCGCGGTGTCTTTGCCCACTTTGGTGGCTTTGAACTTGAGCCAGCCGCCCTTATTCATCGTGCCGCCGATAACCTCGTCACCGATGTTTTTCTCTACCGGGATGCTCTCCCCGGTTAAGAGCGATTGGTCAACTGAAGAAGTTCCATCCAGAATTACCCCGTCCACCGGGACGCTGCCCCCCGGCTTCACGATGATAGCATCCCCCACGATGACTTCCTCCACCGGGATCTCCTGCTCCCGCTCATCTCTAACCACCAGCGCCGTTTTGGGCTGTAGTTCGAGCAGCTTGCGGATGGAAGCCGAGGTTCTCCCCTTAGCCAGGGCCTCCAGCAGCCTGCCCAGCAAGATGAACGCAATAAGCAGCCCAGCCACTTCATAATAAAGGTCATCCCTCCCAAAATTGGGATTACCGCTCCAGATTAAGATAGATGAGGACAGGCTCCAAAGATAGGCGGTGCCGGTGCCCAGGGCGATGAGAGTATCCATGCTGGCACGGCGGTTCTTCACCACCGTCCTGAGCCCCACGGTGTAAAACTGGTAGCCAGCGGCCACAATAGGGGTAGCGAGCAGCAATTGGATCAGCGCCATGCTCCCGTCGCTGAGGGAGGGGAGTGGTAGCCCCACATGATGGCCCATAGCAAAGTAAAGCAGGGGAAGGGCGAAAACTGCCGCCACCAGGAGCTTTATCTTCAGCGTATTTATTTCACGCTGCCGCGCCTCTTT
>DAOWDD010000059.1 GCA_030639215.1 Dehalococcoidia bacterium | reverse complement strand
GGGTGATTAGGGATAGCTCTCCGCTGTGCACCAGGCCGAGCAGGCTACCTAGGGCAGTCTCAAGACCGCTGATGCCGAAGGGAACCAGGGCGAATTTACCGAGCTTATCGGCCTCGGTATGAGGAGCGTGGTCGGTGGCGATGATGTCAATTACATTCTCCTTGAGCCCCTCTAGCAGGGCTTTGGTGTCCCGCCTGGTCCTTAGGGGCGGGTTTACCTTGGCGCTGGCATCATAGCCAATGATCTTCTCCTCGGTCAGGGTCAGGTGGTGCGGTGTGACCTCGGCGGTAACCCTTATCCCCTTCTCCTTGGCGCGGCGAATAAGCTCAACAGAGCCTTCACTGGAGACGTGGGCGATATGCAGCCAGCCCCCGGTCAGCTGAGCTAAGAGCAGGTCGCGGGCGACGATAATCTCCTCGGCGGCGGCTGGTATCCCCGGCAGCCCCAGCCTATTGGAGAGGGCGCCCTCATTCATCAGACCACCCTTACTAAGGGTGGTATCCTCGCAGTGGTCAATAATGGGCAGTCCCGAGCTGAAGCTGTAGTCCAGCGCCCGGCGCATCAGGCGGGAGGTTGCTACCGGGCTGCCGTCATCACTGAACCCCACCACCCCGGCTTTAGCCATCTGCTCCATATCGACCAGCTCCTTGCCCTTTCTCTCGCTGGTGACACAGCCTATTGGCAGCACGCGGACGACACCCTCTGATGACGCTACTAACTTGACATAATCTATCGCGGACTGATTGTCCAGCGGGGGGCTGGTGTTGGGCATACAGCAGACAGTGGTAAAACCACCCCGCGCTGCCGCCCGGCTGCCGCTGGCGATGGTCTCCTTCTCCTCGAACCCCGGCTGCCGGAGGTGGCAGTGCAGGTCAATAAACCCGGGGCAGACGACCATCCCGCCGGCGTTGAGGGTATCATATTGTGGCAAGGCCGGCTCTCCTCTGCCCAGCCGGGCGATTTTGACCCCGATGATAAGCAAATCCCCGGCCTCATCTATCCCCCGGCCGGGGTCGATTATGCGTCCCCCCTGAATAAGCAGCGGCTTCACCGTTTTTTATCCATCGTTTTTCTTATGGGGTACTGTGGCATAGTGGCTGGGCTTAAAACCGCGGGCCTCGGCCTCACCTGCCGAATTGAAGACTATCAGGTTCTCCGGTCTGATTGTTCTGGCCCAGTGGCTTTCCGCACTGTGGTATTTCTTGTACTCCAGCATCCCTTCGTGCCAGTGGGAACTGGCGACATACTTAGGCTCGAAGCCGTGTTCACAGTAGGTGCACCTCAGTGTCATAGGCTTAGTGCTGACTCTCTTGAATGAGGGCTTGATATATTTTATTTCGCTTTCCTGTACCGAGACGCACCTTGGATTGGGGCACTTTAGCCCCAGGTCCTGCCGGTATGCCGGGTAGTCTATCCCGGTAGAGGAGCCCTCCTTATCGGGAACGGTGACCTCCTTGGCCCCCAGCAGGAGGGCTATTAATGCCATCCTGACCGGCACCCCCCGGGCTGCTTGTTTGAAGTACATACTCCGTGGGTCGGTATCTAACTCGCAGGCCAGCTCGTCAACACGGGGCAACGGGTGCATAATAAGGGTTTTCTCAAACTCCTTTTCTTTGAGCAGCTTCTTATCCACCACCGGGTATCTCGTCTTCAGCCCCTTTCCTTCTTCGCCGGTGGCAAACCTCTCCTTCTGCGGCCGGGTAATGTAGAGGGCGTCAACCCCCCTCTTCAACTCTACCTGAATACTGATGTTGGGCATCATTGCCAGCTGGTGCGGGCTGCCCGGTGTGATATATATCGCATCCAGGGGGGAACCCCCTTCCTTACCTGCTTGCTCAGAAGCCTCAAGCCTTTCCAGTTCCCCCCCGTATTCTGCGATTAGTTTTTGGATAACATGCTCCGGCACCTCAAACCCCGGGGTAGGGCAGAAGATGATATTTGCCCCGAGTTTGGCCAGAGCGAAGATGAGAGAGTGTACCGTCCGTCCGTATTTCAGGTCTCCCCATAGAGCAATCTTTAAGCCCTTAATGACTTTCCTTTCCTTCTTGATGGTATAGAGGTCTAACAGGGTCTGGGTGGGGTGCTGGTGGCCTCCGTCACCAGCGTTTATCACCGGCACACCGGCATAGTCGGCGACTACCCTGGCGGCCCCTTCCCAGGGGTGGCGGATGACGATTATGTCGGCGTAGCTCCCGACCACCCGTGCCATATCGGCGATGCTCTCCCCTTTCGCCAGTGAGGTTGCCTTGGTATCGACCGCGCTGATGACACTGCCCCCGAGCCGATGCATAGCTGCCTCAAAGGACAGCCTGGTCCTGGTGCTGGGCTCAAAGAAGAGGCTCGCCATAACCTTGCCGCGGCATACGGTGAGTTGCTCCTTTATCGAGTACGACATTTCGTCAACCAGGGCAAAAACGGCTGCTATTTCCCCGTTGGACAGGTCATCTATGGTTACCAGGCTTCTACCAGTGAGGTTCATCGCAACTCCTTTTTCAGCAGTATACCATTTTCAGTTCCGACAGGCTTGTTTCTGACCGAGTTGGTGATGGCTACTTTATCCACTCCGTCAGTTTCCAGGAGCTGGACCTTTATCGCTTCATCTCTGGAGCTTGGAATGTTTTTGCCGGTATAGTCAGCCCGTATCGGCATTTCACGGTGACCGCGGTCAATCAGAATCGCCAGTTGGACCTGCCGGGGGCGTCCCAGGTCAATCAGGGCGTCCATAGCGGCACGGATGCTGCGTCCGGTATAGAGGACATCATCAACCAGCACTATGGACTTGCCGTCGATATTGACCGGAGTGTCAATGCGGCGTGTGAGAGGTTGCGTATCCGAGGGGAAGATATCATCCCGATAGCGGCCAATGTCCAGGGCGACAACCGGCAGCTTTAGCCCCTCGAATTTTTCTATCAGGGCAGCCAGTCTTTCTGCTATGGGCACACCGCGAGTGCGGATACCAACCAGTACCAGGTCTTTACTAGCCCTGTTTCGCTCGACGATTTCGTGGGCGATACGAGCCAGGGTACGCCTGATATCCTCTGCGGTCATTAGAATTTTCCGGGACATAAAAATAACCCCCTGCCCTGAGTGGCAAGAGGGTTATCCAGCTTGCGTTGTCTTCTTTTCCCCCTTGCCAGCCTCGCCGGACCAGCTTAAAGGTCTATCATTTAATTTAATATTATAACATAGTTGATGGTGCTATTGCAAGATTTTGTAGCTAAGGAACCTAAACTATTGACTATCGGTCGGTATTTTGGTTATATAATCGGGTAGTAAATTCACTTTGTAGAAGGGGGTGAAAATGTCTGAGGAATTAAAAGAGAAATGGAGGGCTGAGGCGGGGGGTCAGGGCTTCGAGTTTTTTGGCGTGGTTGATGCTGCCGAACTGGCTAAGGTGCCTTTCCCGCCGCATCGCCTCCTGGATACGCCCTACGGGTTCTTACCGGATGCAAAGAGCGTTATTGTCCTCGGCATGCATATCTGGGAACCGATGTTTAATGCCGTGATAACATCGGTGATACCGGATGGGGCTATTCCTTTCGATGACGTGCCTGGTTCTCAGTACTATAACTTCTACTATGAGCTTACCGAGGTACGGGCGCACCGCGTCGCCCGGGTAATTCGGGAAGATGGCTACAAGGCGGTGGTGGACCACTTCGTCCACGAGAAGGCGGCGGCCACCCTGGCCGGGCTGGGCTGGATTGGCAAGCAGACTCTGTGCATTACGCCCCGGCTTGGTCCCCGCGTGCGGTGGTGTACCGTGATGACCGATGCCGTCCTGCCCTATGATGAGCCCTTCAAAGAAGACCTTTGCGGTGACTGTGAGATGTGCGTCCAGGCCTGTCCTACTAAAGCCATCATTCCCGGGCCTTCCCAGGGCGTTGAACCGGGGAAGAAGGTGGACTTCTGGAAGTGTATTGTCCCTCAGGAAGTGCTCGCCGAGCCGAACGAAGACTGGCATAAGTATGCCAAGAAGTACTCGGTGCGCTGCTGCACGGAGTGCCTCATCTGCCACGATGTCTGTCCCATCGGGAAAGAAGAGCACGAGCGACGGGTTAAAGAATACAGCACCAAGCCAATGGCTTAGCCGACCGGTAATATCAGCAGCTTGTTGATATCATCCTTTGAGAAGAGCTGATTTGATGTGATTTGTGCGATTTTGTACCTGATGGTGGGCCATCCTGGGATCGAACCAGGGACCTCAGTCTTATCAGGACTGCGCTCTAACCTGCTGAGCTAATGGCCCGGGCCATTCTTGGTTCACACCCTGCTTTGAAAAAGACACCTTAACCCCTGGATAGCGGAAGGAAAGCGACCTACTCTGATTAATCAGAGATCGACCTAGAAGATACCAGACTTAGCGTCTGTTCTCTCCCTAGAAAGGAGGTGATCCAGCCGCAGCTTCCGCTACGGCTACCTTGTTACGACTTCGTCCCAATCGCTAGCCCCCACGTCGGCGACTGCCTCGCCGGAAACCGGGGTTGGCTCACCGACTTCAGGTGTTGCCAACTTTCATGACGTGACGGGCGGTGTGTACAAGGCCCGAGAACGTATTCACCGCAGTATGCTGACCTGCAGTTACTAGCAACTCCAACTTCATGCAGGCGAGTTTCAGCCTACAATCCGAACTGAGGATGGCTTTTGGGATTAGCTCCAG
>DAOWDD010000009.1 GCA_030639215.1 Dehalococcoidia bacterium | reverse complement strand
TACCCCGCGAAAGACGAACTCTTCGACAAAGCCGGTAGTTGCCATGAGCATCAGGGCGATTGGCAGCACCACAGTCCAGCTGAGCTCACTAACCATCGGCTCCGGCTTCAGGATAAGGTACTCCAGCCAGCCGAAAAGAAACCCGCTCGATGCTATCCCCAGCTGCAGGGGAATCGACCTGAGCGGCCCGAGAGTAAGCCCGACCTCGCTCCTTTTGTAACCCAGGAGGCGCATTACCATAAAACCCCCGACCAGCGGCGGAGCATAGATAATAGGAAATCGCAGTATCGGGGTAACCTGAATCAGGGATAAAATCAAACTTAAATCTATTATCCGTAGCAGAGGCAATATTGTCAGTGACAGGGCGAGCTGTTGGTGGTACCGGTCGCTACTCCTGGCGGCGCGCACGATTAGCATCGCCATTATTATGGTATGCCCGACTACTCCCCACAAGGGATGAAGGAACATGGTGACTATCTCGGCACAGGTAATCGCCGCCAGGTAGGCTACCGCTTCCTTCACTATGCTCTTTGGCTGCTCGGCTACAGCTTCCGCTCTCATTAAGACGTTACCGGTTAGCGCAGTCTTTCTAAGGCAAGCTCAGCGGCCCGCTTTCCGGAGAGGAGCATGCCGCCGAAGATAGGACCCATTCTGGGGGTGCCGCAGACGGCATTGGCCGCCATGCCGGCCACAATCAACCCGGGATAGACCTCTTTGGTATTCTCCATTATCTTCTTTTCTGCTACCTCAGCCCACATCGGCTTCTCCCCCATTACTCCACCCCCCTCTGTGTTTAGTCTCCCGCCGAGCTTGTCTACCACGATGTGACAGATTTCACTGGCATGGCCGGTAGCATCTATTACCACCTTTGACCGTATTGATAGGGGGTCGACATGTAGTCCGGCTAGACTAACCGCACTCCAGTTCAGTACCAGGCCGCTTACTCTGTCATGCTCCCGGACCATAACGTCCTCAATGCTAATCAGATTGAATATCTTGGCTCCCGCCTGGATCGCCTTGAGGCAGATGGCTGAGGATGCCTCTACAGAATCGGCGGTATAGTAGCCCTTTTCCCATTCTCTACTTCTGATACCGAACTCATCCAGTATCCCTTTGGCTTCCTCCTGCACCACGATAGTATTGAACATCATCCCCCCACCGGGCATACCACCACCGGGTCGCAGGCTTCTCTCAAAAATGACCGTTTGTGCCCCCGCTTTTGCCAGATAGTAGGCGGCGGTCATACCAGCCGGCCCGGCGCCGCCAATGGCAACCTCGACATCCATCGCCCGCTGGAAGTCTTCCAGGAAGTTTCTACTTATTATCCTCGATATGGTTACATCATCAAGCTGCATCCAGTCCTCCTTCTCCTGCCGGGCGAAATGCTGTCACTTTAGTTTCTTCGCTCTGTCTTCCTGGGGGCACCTCGGTGCCGAGACGCCCAGATACTTCTCCATTAGCTCCATGGCACATAGCTCCCCGCACATGCTGCAGGCCGCTCCAGCCGAGGTATGTTTTCTGTGAACCCGTCGGGACCGTTCCGGGTACAGGGAAAGCCTGGCTTGCTCTTCCCAGTCCAGCTTCTTGCGTGCTACTGACATTTGCCTGTCCCACTCTTTGGCGCCCTTTACTCCCTTGACGATGTCACCGGCGTGGGCGGCAATACGTGAAGCGATTACTCCTTGCCTGACATCATCGGGGTCCGGTATGGCGAGGTGCTCGGCGGGGGTGACGTAGCACAGGAAGTCGGTGCCAGCCGCCGCGGCAATAGCACCGCCAATCGCTCCTGTGATATGATCGTAGCCGGCAGCAACATCGGTCACCAGCGGTCCCAGTACGTAGAAAGGGGCCCCCTGGCAGACGGACTTCTCCAGGCGGACATTAGCCTCGATCTGGTCTAAGGGCAGGTGTCCGGGCCCCTCAACCATTGCCTGGACACCGGCTTGACGGGCCCGCTGCACCAGTTCCCCGATGGCAAGCAACTCCTCAATCTGGGCCCGGTCAGTAGCATCAGCCAGGCTGCCGGGGCGCATCCCATCGCCAAGGCTTAGCGTTACATCAAACTCTCTCGCCATCTTAAGCAGGCGGTCATAGTGCTCGTAGAGGGGGTTCTCCCGCTCGTTGTGCAGCATCCAGCCGATTAGAAGAGCGCCCCCGCGGGATACGACGTCGGTTACCCTCCCCTGCTCTTTGAGCTTGGTAATGGCGGCTAAGGTTATGCCGCAGTGTACCGTGATGAAATCGACGCCGTTAAGGATATGCTCTCCAATCACGGTAAACAGTTCGTCAACACCCATTCCAACTATCGCCTCTTGTCTGGCTAATGTCGTAATGGCGGCTTGATATATGGGCACGGTTCCTATCGGTACCGGGCTTGAGCTGATGATAGCCTTTCGAATGGCCGGGATATCACCCCCGGTTGATAGGTCCATCACGGTATCGGCGCCGGCATCAATAGCCGCTCGCAGCTTTTCCAGCTCAGTTTCAATATCATAGAAGTCGGAGGAGGTGCCGATGTTGGCATTGACCTTGGTCTTAAGCCCCTCGCCAATACCACAGGGGACCAGGTTTGGGTGTTTAATATTAGCCGGAATCACTATCCTTCCTTGAGCTATACCCTGCCTGACGAACTCAGCCGTCACTCCTTCCTGCTGAGCTACCAGCTCCATCTGCGGTGATATCGTCCCTTCTTTTGCCAGCTCCAGTTGAGTCATTGACACCTCCACAAATAAAGAAGACCAAGGGTACTGACAGCTGCTGATAGACCCCCTGGTCTTTTCTACCACTTCCCTACGCTTGCATTACCAAGCTCAGGTTCCAAGAGTCGGCTTAAAAAGCCTCTCAGCCTTGGGGCACCCCTAGCGGTCTAGCCTTATTAAATTCTATAATTCAAAAATAACACAGACCTGGCAAAAATGCAAAGCGCTTATAGTGCTTAGCGAACAATAGCTGCTGTTCTTCTGCCGGCACTGGCAGTGGTATAATTCTTAAGGTAGTACTCGGGTAGTGAGGTTGGTGCTATCTCTAATGACCGCTATGGAAAGTCTGGAGGCCGGGGCCGGAAGATTAGGGCTTAAGCTTAGCGCGAAGCAGCTTGAGCAGTTTCATATCTACTGGGAGGAGCTGGTGGAGTGGAACCGGTGCGTGAACCTTACCGGCATAACCGGTTATCAGGAGGTACAAACCAAACACTTCCTTGACTCTCTTACGGTGTGCCTGGTCTGGCCGCCGTCAAGAGCTAATGCCGTCCTGCGTATTATTGATGTCGGCACTGGCGCCGGTATACCCGGTGTGCCGCTTAAGATTCTGTTCCCTGAGATAAGGCTGGTGCTGCTTGAGGCTACTGAGAAAAAGGCGGCTTTTCTGCGTCACATCAGTGATAGGCTGGGGCTGGCTGATGTTGAAGTAGTAACCGGCCGGGCGGAGGATGTTGCCCGTCAGGGACGATACCGGGAGAGTTTCGACATTGTGGTCTCTCGCGCCGTTGCCCCTCTGGTCACCCTTGCTGAACTAGCCCTGCCCTTCTGTGTAGTTGGTGGCAGCTTTATTGCCCAGAAGAAGGGTGACCTTGTCTCGGAGATAAGCCGGGCGGAAAGAGCGATTATCCGGTTGGGAGGCAGGCTGCGGGAGGTGAGGACAGTTGACCTTGAGGAGTTTTCCGATGAGCGGCAGTTGGTCGTAATTGATAAAGAACTGGCGACACCTGAGCTTTATCCCCGCCGCCCCGGCATACCGTCAAAGCGCCCGCTATCCTAAAGCCTTTGACAGGCTGGAAATTTTGGTGCTTCAAGGGTTTGCTTATTACGAAGGATGTGTTATAATTAACCAAGTCATAGCTAAGTGATGGCTTATGGTGAGAGTGGGGGGTACGTTACAAGATATAGCGGTAGTAGTTAAGCAGCCTTCTGGTGGTTAGAGCGAGGTGGCACCACCCGTTCCCATCCCGAACACGGAAGTGAAACGCCTCAGCGCAGACGATACTGAAGGGGAAACTCTTTGTGGAAAATATGCCACTGCCAGAGGGCTTTATCTATTTGGGTCAAAACAATCTGACCTTCAGTTTTGACCTTTTATCATTGGTGTTTTATAATCTACACAGTAGCCCTACCTTCTGGTAGAGTCTGGCCCTGGAGTAGAAAAGATGGCTAACCGATTTGAGAAATTCTCAGAGCGAGCTCGTAGGGTCCTTACCTTGGCTCAAGAAGAGGCCCAGAGCCTTAATCACAGCTATATTGGCACTGAGCATATCCTGCTTGGTCTGGTGCGTGAGGAGGAGGGGATAGCCGCTAAGGTCCTGGCTAATTTGGGCGTGGGTTTGAGTAAAGTACGTGCTTCGGTGGAGTTCGTTATCGGGCGTGGTGATAAGCCCAGTTCCACTGAGACCGGGCTTACGCCTAGAGCCAGGCGGGCTATTGAGTTGGCCATCGATGAGGCACGCTACCTCAGCCATAATTACATCGGGACGGAGCATCTTCTGTTAGGTCTGCTGCGTGAGGGGGAAGGGATAGCCTCCGGCGTGTTGGACAGCCTGGGGATTACCATTGACCGGGCGCGTGCCGAAGTGGAGCGTATCCTCAGCCAGGCCCCGCCTAAGTCCAAAGCAGCCCGCAGTGTGAGCCGCACTCCCGTTTTGGACCAGTTGGGCACAAATCTGACCGAGTCAGCCCGGTCTGGCAAGCTTGACCCGGTTATCGGACGCACTAAAGAGATTGAGCGAATAATTCAAATTCTCAGCCGCCGTACCAAGAACAACCCGGCCCTTATTGGTGAACCGGGGGTGGGTAAGACGGCAATTGTTGAGGGTCTGGCCCACCGTATTGTTGCCGGGGATGTCCCCGAGACACTGGAAGGTAAACGGATAGTTGCACTGGATATCGGGGCGGTAGTCGCCGGCACAAAATACCGCGGTGAGTTTGAGGAGCGGCTGAGAAAGATTATTGATGAAATAAGGACTGCCGGCAACTGCGTGCTATTTATCGATGAGTTCCATACTCTGGTAGGTGCCGGGGCGGCTGAGGGGGCAGTAGATGCGGCCAATCTCTTGAAGCCAGCGCTGGCCCGTGGCGAACTGCAGTGCATCGGAGCGACTACCCTTGATGACTACCGGAAGCATGTTGAGCGTGATGCCGCCCTTGAGCGCCGCTTCCAGCCGGTCTTGGTGGAGGAGCCCTCCGTTGATGAGGCACTGGAGATTCTAAATGGTATTAAGGAGCGCTACGAGGAGCATCACCATCTGGCGATAAGTGATGAGGCGCTGAAGTCAGCGGTGACATTAGCTTCTCGATATATACCTGACCGTTTTCTGCCGGACAAGGCTATCGACCTTATCGATGAAGCAGCATCAAGGGTCAGGATTAGACACAGGACTATCCCGATGACCCTAAAGGATGCCCGCCGTCTTGAGGACAGCGTGCACCGGGATAAGGATGCTGCCCTGGCTACTCAGCAGTATGATTACGCCGCTGAACTGCGCCAGCGTGAGCTTCAAATTGAGGGGAAAATAAAAGAGATGGAGGCGGAGTGGCAGGCTGAACAGGAGCAGAACAAGCCGGTGGTGACCACAGAGGACATCGCTGAGGTAGTGAGTATGTGGATGGGTATCCCGGTAGTGCAACTGGCTGAAGACGAGACCACTCGCTTACTTGAGATGGAAGACGTGCTGCATCAGCGTATCATTGGTCAAGATGAGGCGATCAATACGGTGGCTAAAGCGGTAAGGCGGGCCAGGGCCGGGCTCAAGGACCCCAGTCGGCCGATTGGTAATTTCATCTTTCTGGGGCCGACCGGTGTTGGCAAGACGGAGCTGGTCAGAGCCCTGGCTGAGTTTATGTTTGGCAGTGAGGAGACCCTCATCAGGCTCGATATGTCGGAGTTTATGGAAAAGTTCGCCGTATCCCGTCTGGTCGGAGCGCCCCCGGGATATGTTGGCTATGAAGAAGGCGGACAATTGACTGAGGCGGTGAGGCGTAAGTCATATTGCTGTATCCTGCTCGACGAGATTGAGAAGGCCCATCCTGATGTGTTTAATATCCTGCTCCAGATATTCGATGACGGCCACCTGACCGATGCCAAGGGGCGGCGTGTTGACTTTCGCAACAGCATTATTGTGATGACCAGTAACATTGGTGCCGAGCTTATCAGGAAGGGTTCTACCCTCGGTTTTGCCGTTAGCAGTGACGAGATGAAGAACCGGCAGCAGGACTACGAACGGATGAAAGAGAAGTTGCTCGGTGAATTGAAGAAGACCTTTCGTCCCGAGTTTCTCAATCGGGTTGATGGGGTGATTGTATTCCATCCGTTGAACAAAGAACACATTCGAAGGATAGTTGATTTGATGCTGGCGATAATAACCGAACGACTTGCTGAGAAAGAAATCAAGCTGGAGGTAACCGATGCCGCCAAGGACCTCCTGGGTGAGCAGGGTTACGATGAGGTCTTCGGGGCCCGACCACTGCGCCGGGCGATTCAGGATATGGTAGAGGATAAGCTCTCGGAGGGCCTGCTCAGTGGCAAATTCCGGTCCGGGGATACCGCTGTAGTCGACCTGGAAGAGGGGGAAATTGTAGTGCACTCGGCAACCGTAGGTGCTACACCTGGGGAAGGGAAAACATAACTCATTGGACCAGGTAATTGAATTGTAAAAGGGGCGGGAGACTTAGGTAAGCAAGGCAGTTGCGGTTTAGCTTGCCCGATAGCGCAAACCTGGCCTTGCTGGTATGAAGGGTGGAGCCCCGTGAGGGAGAGAAAGTCCACCCTTTAATTTTACCCAAAACAATTGGAGGGCGGACTATTAAGGTATGTCAGTAGACTGGGGTCGGGCTTTTCAGATTGGTGGCGTCGGTTTCGGTACCGTGTTCCTGGTACTGGGTATTCTAGCCACGGCGATAGTACTGATAGCAACTGCGGTGCGAAGAATCGGCCGCAGTAAGAGTAAAGATAGCATACAGGAAGGTGACTAAAAGATGGCGCGAGAAATTGTCGAGGTCCCAATAACCGGTAAGATTATCAGTGTCAATGTCAAACCGGGAGACCAGGTTCAAGAGGGTGATGTAATCTGCATTCTGGAATCAATGAAGATGGAGAACCCGATACTGGCTCCGGTGGATGGTACTATCGGTGAGGTAGGGGTTAGTGCTGAGCAGGTGGTCAAACCCGGTGAGACAATCACCGTTATCGAGTTCTAGTCTATCAAGAATGAACTGAGGACTTATGTTCGGTCTTTTTGAAACCGGGTTTGCCAGCTTTTACTGGGGTAACGGGGTAATGCTGGCTGTCGGCGCTACCTTTTTGTATCTGGGCATCATCAAGAAGATGGAGCCGTTGCTGCTGGTGCCTATCGGCTTCGGGGTTATCCTGATTAACCTGCCTCTCGGCGGCTTGATGGAATGTATCGTTCAGGGTAAAGTCGTCGAGGCGTATGCCATCGGTGGTGAGCCGGCTGGCCTGCTTTCCCGCATATTCCGCTACGGTCTGGTCTGGGAACTGATACCGGCCCTCATCTTCCTCGGCCTGGGGGCGATGACTGACTTCGGTCCGGTTATTGCCAACCCCAAGACCTTAATCCTTGGCGCCGGGGCACAGTTCGGTGTTTACTTTGCCTTCTTCATGGCTCTGCTTTTGGGTTCTGCCTTCCCTGATATCAGTATCGGCTTTGGTGAAGCTGCCTCTATCGGTATCATTGGTGGAGCTGACGGGCCGACCACTATCTATCTCACCAACCGGCTTGCCCCTCACCTTATCGGGGCTACCGCAGTAGCTGCCTATACCTATATGGCGATGGTGCCCATTATCCAGCCGCCGATAATAAAAGCGCTCACTACTAAAGAAGAACGAGCGATATACATGAAACCGCAATTACGCCCGGTGTCCCGGCTGGAAAAAACCCTCTTCCCCGTAATCGGCGCTATTATTATCATCCTCCTCGTCCCCAAATCAGCCCCCCTGATTGGTATGTTTATGCTGGGCAACCTGCTCAAGGAGTCCGGTGTTACCGACCGGCTGGCGGACACGGCGGCTAACGCCTTCATTAATATCCTTACCATTCTGCTCGGTATCTCGGTCGGCGCCTTTATGAGCGCCGGGGTATTCCTCAAGCCGGAGAGCTTGCTGGTGTTCGGGCTGGGCATTGCCGCCTTTGCCGTTTCTACCTTCTTTGGCGTAATGCTGGCCAAGTTTATGAACCTCTTTCTTAAGGAGAAGATTAACCCGATGATAGGTGCGGCCGGGGTCTCCGCGGTACCTATGGCGTCCCGGGTAGTGCAGAAGATGGGCCAGGAGGCTAACCCACGGAACTTCCTCTTGATGCATGCTATGGGCCCCAATGTGGCCGGGGTTATCGGCACTGCTACCGCCGCCGGCATCTTCCTGGGTATGCTGGGCTAGGTTAGCCCTCGGGGTAAACTGGAATCCTGGAAAATTTTCTGCTAGAATAGCAGAGCCGTACTTTAAGCGAAAGTAGCCTTCCCTTAAGACAGCTATGGACACTTCGTTCTGAGTGGTTAGATAGGACCAGAAATACTAAGCGCAAGAACATATGAAGAAAGCTTGCTGGATTATAGCTGCTGTTGCGGCACTTTCTGCCGTTACGTTTGGAGCTATTAGTTGTACGGAGGAATTAACCAAATTCGAAGAGACCCGCACCCTTATGGACACCTTCGTTACCATTACTGTCTATACCTCCGATGAAGAAAACGCCGAAGAAGTGATAAGCGCCGCCTTTGTCAGAATGGAGGAAATAGAAAGGGAAGACTCGATATTTGATGAGAAAAGTGAGGCATCCAGGCTTAACCGGGATGGCTATCTGGAGGCGCCATCCGAGGACTTCCGGCAGGTGATAACCCTATCCCTGGACTATAGTCAGATTACGGACGGCTATTTCGATATTACCGTCCAGCCGCTACTGGACTTGTGGCAGACCGGCCTGTGGCAGGAGAGTGAGACTATCCAGCAGAGCAGGATAGCTGAGACGCTGGGCCTGGTCGGGTGGGATAAGATAGTTATTGAAGATGAGAAGATATACTTTACGGTGGAGGGGATGGAAATTACCCTTGGCGGCATCGCTAAGGGCTACGCTGTAGATGAAGCGTTAGATGTCATTAGCGATACCGGCGTTGAGCATGCCCTGATAAACGCCGGCGGTGATATGAGGATGCTGGGTGCCAAGCCGCAAGGAGAGCCGTGGCTGGTTGCCTTGGTCAACCCCGATAACACCAGCCAGAGCCTGGCCAATTTCAGTCTTTCCGATAAAGCGATAGCTACTTCGGGTAATTACGAGCGATACTTTGACCCGGAGAAAAAGGCGCACCATATCATTAACCCCAAGACGGGGTATTCAGCAGCGGAGTGTATCAGCACCACTGTAATAGCCCCGAGCGCGACACAGGCTGATGCTCTGGCTACCAGTGTTTTTGTCATGGGTCCCGAAGCCGGCATTAAGCTGATTGAATCACTGGACGATACAGAGTGTCTTATCGTTGATGCCGACCGGACGACGATACACCTTTCTTCCGGGTTGTCCCGGTACCTGGTGCAGGGCTAGTTGAGGTGAACAGATTGGCTATCAGGTTGAAAAAGAAGAGCGCTCCTTACGGGGTAAAGGTTCCTGAGCGCAAGTTCAGTGAGAAAAGCCCGATTGAGCCGGCACCACTGCCGGAGAAGGTAGTCATCCCCCTGCAGCAGAATATCGGAGCCCCCGCTCAGGCGCTGGTTAAGAAGGGGGAAAAGGTCTTAACCGGTCAGAAGATAGCTGATTCGGACAAGTTTGTCAGTGCGCCGATTCATGCTACCGTATCCGGTGAAGTGTCCGGTACCACTATGTTGGTCAATCCCCCGACCGGCCAGCTTATCGAGGCGCTGGTGATAACCTCTGACGGCGAAGATAACTGGGTCGAACTGGAGG
>DAOWDD010000163.1 GCA_030639215.1 Dehalococcoidia bacterium | reverse complement strand
CCATCAGGTGGGGGCAGTGGTAGCGCCCAACTTTGCCCTGGGAGCAGTGCTGATGATGCACCTGGCTAAGATAGCCGCCAGGTACTTAGACTATGCCGAGATTATCGAGCTGCACCACCACCTAAAGGTTGATTCGCCTTCGGGGACTGCCCTGTCCACTGCCCGGGCGATGGTGGCGGCCAAGGGTAAGCCGTTTCTCTCGGCGGAGCAGAAGAAGGCTTACGCTAGCCGGGGGGAACAGGTGGAGGGGATTGCCATTCACAGCGTGCGGCTGCCCGGACTGCTGGCCCACCAGGAGGTAATCCTGGGCGGACCGGGGCAGACACTAAGCATACGGCACGATACAATCAGTAGAGAGTGTTTTATGCCCGGTGTTATACTGGCTGTGAAGAAAGTGGTCGGACACAAAGGGCTAATCTACGGTCTGGATACCCTGCTTGGCCTGGAGGAGAAGGCTTGAAGAAGTACCGGGTAGCTATTGTTGGCGCCACCGGGCTTGTCGGACAGGAGTTCATTAAGGTGCTGGAGCAGCACAATTTCCCGATAGCCTCGATTGAACTGCTCGCCTCCGACCGCTCCGCAGGCAAGAAATTGTATTTTGCCGGTGAGGAGATTGAGGTCAAGGAGACTACTGCCGAGTCCTTCCAGGGAATAGATATTGCTCTGTTTTCGGCTGGCGCTGAAATCAGCCGCTACTTCTCACCGATAGCTGCCAAATCAGGAGCGGTAGTTGTCGACAATAGCTCTGCTTTTAGAATGGTGCCGACGGTCCCTCTGGTAGTACCTGAGGTTAATCCCGAGGATATCAAGTGGCATAACGGTATTATCGCCAACCCCAATTGCTCCACTATTCAGATGGTAGTGGCTCTGTATCCATTACACAAGGTTAACCCAATCAAGCGTATTATCGTCTGTACCTACCAGGCAGTCTCGGGTACCGGTTCAGCCGCCATAAAAGAGCTGACAATGCAGGTCAAGCAGGTCTTGAACGGGCAGAGCGTTATTCCTCATGTTTACCCGCATCAGATAGCCTTTAATGTACTGCCTGAGATAGACGTTTTCCTGGACAATGGCTACACCAAAGAAGAGTGGAAGATGGTGGAAGAGACAAGGAAGATAATGCATGCTAATGAGATAGCTATTTCGGCTACCTGTGTGCGAGTCCCGGTATTTACCGGTCATAGTGAGGCGGTCTGTGTGGAGTTCTCTCACCTGATGTCCCCTGATGATGCCGAGCGGATTCTTGCCCAGGCCCCGGGGGTTAAGGTACTGAACGATTCTCCAATCAGTCTTTATCCTCAAGCCTGGCCGTCTGCCGGTACCGACGAGGTATTTGTCGGGCGTATCCGCCGGGATGCGTCTCACCCCAGTGGTCTGGTTATGTGGGTTGTTGCTGATAATCTGCGCAAGGGAGCGGCCTTAAATACCGTCCAGATTGCTGAGGAAATGATTCAGAGAGGATGGCTGCATCCGATGGAGGGTGGAAAATGAGAGGGCCGGGAAGGCTGCTGACGGCAATGGTAACCCCCTTTAATCAGGAAGGGGGGGTTGATTATGAGCAAGCCAGGAAACTGGCCCTGGCCCTGCTTGACTCGGGAAGTGAAGGGCTGGTGGTGGTGGGCACGACCGGGGAGTCCCCTACCCTTATCCGAGATGAAGAAATACGTCTTTTTACTGAGGTAAAGTCGGCTGTAGGTGAACGTGGGTCGGTCGTGGCTGGAACGGGGAGCAACAGCACTGCTGAAGCTATGGGGGCGACCAAAGCGGCCGAGCGCACCGGGGTTGATGCCTGTCTCCTGGTGGTCCCCTACTATAATAAACCTACTCAGGAGGGACTGTACCAGCACTTCAGGACGGTTGCCGAGAGCACCAGCCTGCCCTGTATCCTGTAT
>DAOWDD010000061.1 GCA_030639215.1 Dehalococcoidia bacterium | reverse complement strand
TCCTAATTCAGCACTATTTTGACTATTGAAGCAGTCTGTGGTAAAACATTGTGAGCCCGGTCAATTCTGATTAACCATAATCAAGTCGCTAATTACACTATTAACCCGCGAAAGTTACCGTGACTGCGGCAGGCGCTACGCTTAAATGCTGAGTTTGATTTTAGTGCCATTAAAGGGCTAATGTCAATATGTATGCCTGAAGCTGGCTTATCGTAGTTGCCATTACTCGGATAATTTGTGAAAATAGACTAACGGCTGTACCGAGCAGATAGCTAAAAGGAGGATGAAATTGACTGATAGCAGTGAAACCAGGAACATTATGACCAAGCCTTTACCCCAAATACTCGATGAGATTGAGGGAAGCATTAAGTTAGCTGATGAAGCCGCCTCCCAGGCCAGAAAGGCCGCAGCAGAGGCGCAAACAGCGGTAGAAATAGCTGTCAGCGAAGCTATGAAAAATGCCAACGAACGGGTTATCGAAGCGGAGAGGATTGCCCGGGAGGCAATGAAACTAGCGGAATCAATGAAGCAGGTACTCCTGTACGGGGCAGATGCCGTAGCTGAGAAACTAGCGGAGAAGCCCTTCAATACCGGCGGCAATCCCCCGAAGTAAGACAGGCAAACCGGGGGTTATCGACATGCAGGAAAAGGGACCGTTTGCTGCGGGTGGCAGATTCTCGTTAGAGTTGGAGCCGGGCTGTAAATCGTCTTGCGTTGGGTTAAGATGGTCACTGAACTAGCGGGAGCGGCCTTGAAGGCTATCGGTGTTGTCAGAAGCAGACTCAAGCGGCTGGCACAGCCGGACCCGTCAGGGGCCGTTTCCGAGGTTGTGGTCGACCAAAGCCTTGCCGAGGCCCTGGACGGCCTCGATGATTTTTCCCACATCATAGTCTTATACTGGATGCATCAGCCTGCCCCCGGCGGGCTGTCGCTGAAGGTGCACCCCAGGGGCAGGCGTGAGTATCCGTTGGTGGGGCTTTTTGCGACGCGCTCACCGCGCCGGCCGAACCCGGTGGGGATAACTGCGGTCAGGCTGCTTGAGCGCCGAAAGAATGTACTGGTGGTTGAGGGGCTCGATGCTTTTGACGGCACACCGGTACTCGATATCAAACCCTATGTCCCGCAGGGCGACTCTGTGACTGATGCTAGGGTGCCCCCGTGGATAAGCGAGTCTTACCAGGTAAACCGGAAACTTAAGGATATCTACCGTCGGCTTATCGACTGCTACGGTCCGCAGCACTGGTGGCCCGCCGATGGGCCCTTTGAGATGATGGTCGGCGCCATTCTGACCCAGTCGGCGGCCTGGCGCAATGTGGAAAAGGCGATTGCTAACCTGAAGGCCGGACGGCTGCTGTCACCAGAGGCGCTGCGCCGTCTGCCCCTCCCCGAGCTTGCCGGCCTTATCCGCCCCTGCGGTTACTATAATGCTAAGGCGCTAAAGCTTAATTCCCTGGCCCGGTGGCTCGGGGAAGCCTGTGGCGATGACCTTGATAGGCTCTTCGCCGTTGATGCCGCTGCCCTCCGCCAGAAGCTGCTTTCCGTCCATGGCGTTGGAGAGGAGACCGCCGACTCCATCCTGCTCTATGCGGCGGAGAAGCCGGTTTTTGTTATCGATGCCTATACCCGCCGCATTATCGACCGTCTCGGGGTGACCCCTCGGGCCAAGGGCTACGCCGCCTACCAGTCCCTCTTTATGTACAACCTGCCTACTGACAGTGCGCTGTTCAAGGAATACCATGCCCTCCTTGTCCGTCTGGCCAAGGAGGTCTGCCGCCGCCGCCCGCTCTGCCATAGTTGCTGCTTAAGCAGTATCTGCCCGTCCCACTCAGGTTGCCAGGGCTGACCTCATTTTGTCCTTCGCTGAGATATCGGCAGTGTGCTCTTTTCTATCCCTTTGATTATGTAACCTGGTGGTAGTATACTTTCGGTTAGTGGGAGGAGGTTCTATAATGGACTGTCAGTACCTGGCTGATAGGCTGGTCGGCTGGGTAAGAGAGCAGGTACTCTCCGCCGGGTGTAAGGGGGTCGTCCTGGGGATGAGCGGCGGGCTTGATTCCTCAGTGGCGGCGGTACTGTGCCAGCGCGCTTTTCCCGAGGATATGCTGGGGGTAATCATGCCGTGCTATAGCTGCGGAGAGGATGCCGAGCACGCCCGGGCCGTAGCCAGCAGGTTTTCTATCCCGATCAAGGTGGTTGCCCTGGATACCGTCCTTGACGCCCTGCTTGAGGTCTTAGCCGGTGATGAAGTAGAGCCGGCTCTCGGCAGGATGGCCGAGTCTAACCTTAAGGTCAGGCTAAGGATGGTCCCTCTTTATTACTTCGCCAACCGGTTTAGGTACACCGTAGTCGGGTCCAGTAATCGCTGCGAGCTTGCCGTCGGCTACTTTACCAAGTATGGAGATGGCGGAGTGGATATTATACCCTTGGGCAATCTGGTCAAGGAGCAGGTAAGGGAACTGGCCCGTTTCCTGGATATCCCACAGCCGATTATTGATAAGCCTCCCTCGGCCGGTCTGTGGCCGGGACAGACCGATGAAGACGAAATGGGCATTAGCTATGAGGAGCTCGACCGCTATCTGCTTACCGGCGAGGCCCCGGACGGGTTGAGAGAGAAGATTGAGGCGAGGATGGCGGCTAATGCGCATAAGCGCCTGCCGCCGCCAGTGGCTATTCTTTAAGCGAAGGAAGGCTTAAGGATGGAGACCGGCAAGGTTAGGATTGTTACTGATAGTACCGCTTTCCTGTCGGCGGAGGAGATTGCCCGCTATGATGTCCACGTTGTGCCGCTTAAGGTTATCTTCGGGACGGAGGTCTACAGTGAGGGGGTGGACATTACCAATGAGGAGTTCTATCGCCGCCTGGCCAGAGGCGGTATGCTGCCGACCACCTCGCAGCCTCCGGTAGGTGATTTTACCCGGTTGTACCGCGAGCTGGCCGAAGCTGGCCACCCTATCCTTTCCCTTCATATCTCCAGCCGGCTGAGCGGAACGGTCAATTCTGCCGAGGCGGCCCGGGAGAAGCTGCCCCAGGCCCAGATTGAGATAGTGGACTGCTTCACGGTGGCCTTGCGGATGTTGATTGCCCCCGCAGTCAGGGCTGCGGAAGGCGGGCAGAGCCTGCCTCAGCTCAAGGCTTCTATTGAGAAACTAAACGCCTGCATGAATGCTTTTGGCATGCTGGGCACACTGGAGCACCTCTCGAGGGGTGGACGTATCGGGGTGGCCAAGGCTTTACTCGGCACCCTGCTCCGGATTAAGCCGATCCTGGCCTTTGAGGGCGGTGAGCTCAGGGTTCTCTCCAGGGCGAGGACCAGCGCCAAGGCGATAGAATATATCATAGAACTGATGAAGAAACGGGCGGGAGGGGGGTCCCCGGTCCATGTTGGTGTGGTCCATACTGAAAACATGGAGTCGGCCCGGCTGCTTAAGAAGGAGGTCGAAGCCTGTTTTGACTGCGCCGAGCTAAAGCTTTTTGAGCTGGGCCCGGTATTGGCAAGCCACCTGGGGCCGGGGTTCTTCGGCGTCGGTTTCTATAGTGACGAGGAATGGCAGCCGGACCAATATTGACCGGGATAAGCGAAGGACGACGACCCCAAGGCCTGCTTGTTTTGACGGAATGCCTGTGTTATTATTGGTCTTGAGGCGAAAATGACCACGGAGAAAGAGAAGGCACTAGAGCTAGCCATCAACCAGATAGAAAAGCGGTATGGTAAAGGGTCGGTGATGAAGCTGGGAGGGGTAATGGCGGCGGCTTCGGTTGAAGCTATCCCCAGCGGCTCACTGGCGCTGGACCTGGCCTTGGGTGTCGGGGGTATCCCCAGAGGGCGTATTACGGAAATATTCGGCCCCGAGGCGTCAGGGAAGACCACCCTGGCGCAGCACGTCATTGCCGAAGCGCAAAAGCAGGGGGGTACGGTTGCCTATATTGATGTGGAGCACGCCCTGGACCCTAGCTATGCCGCCGCTTGCGGTGTTAATGCTGATGACTTGCTCATCTCCCAACCTGATACCGGCGAGGAGGCCCTGGAGATTACTGAGGCGCTGGTCAGAAGCGGGGCGGTTGATGCGATAGTGATTGACAGCGTAGCGGCCTTGGTTCCCAGGATTGAAATCGAAGGGGATATGGGAGATGCCCATATCGGGTTGCAGGCCCGCTTGATGTCACAGGCCTTGAGGAAGCTGGCTGCCGCTATTGGTAAGGCTGGTACAGCGGTGGTCTTCATTAACCAGCTGAGAGAAAAGGTTGGCGTCATCTTCGGCAATCCTGAAGTGACACCGGGTGGCCGGGCGCTTAAATTCTACAGCTCTGTCAGGATAGACCTTAGGCGTGTTGAGACAATTATGGACGGGACTAAGGCGGTCGGTAATCGTGTCAAAGCTAAGGTAGTCAAGAATAAGGTTGCTCCCCCTTTTAGAAACGCCGAGTTTGATATCATGTTTGGCCGCGGTATCAGCCGGGAGGGGAATCTTATTGACATTGGTGTAGAGTTGGGGCTAGTTAAAAAGGCGGGTTCTTTTTTCTCTTACGGTGATGTTCGTCTGGGGCAAG
>DAOWDD010000148.1 GCA_030639215.1 Dehalococcoidia bacterium | reverse complement strand
CTCTGGGCAGTCGGGACTTCTTACGCCTTCGGGTAGGCATCGGGCGGCCGGTCCCGGTTGGCGGCCACAGCCAAATCGGTGAGGATGACATAGTCCGCTACGTGCTCAACGACTTTACCGGGGAGGAAAAAAGGGTTATTACGCCCGTGATACCTATGGTGAGTGAGGCCGCTCTCTGTTTCCTCAGCGAAGGTATCTCGCAGGCGATGAATAGGTATAACTAGAGGGTTACCTGGCTGGTTCTTTGCCAGTGCTCAGTTTCAGGTGCTATAATTCCTATTTAGCGAGTTCAGCAAGGGAGTTTAGATGACGGATAAGAAAATTTGTGTCGCCGTCATTGGTGGTGGGCGGCCTACCTCTGAGGAGGTTAAAGCGGCTGAGGAGATTGGCCGGGAGCTGGCCAGACATGATGTTGTCCTGATTTGCGGAGGTCTGGGTGGAGTTATGGAGGCGGCCTGCCGCGGGGCCAGCGCCGAGAACGGGACAACCGTTGGTATCCTTCCCGGGGACAGCCGCAGGACAGCCAACCAATATGTCCAGATGCCCATAGTTACCGGTATCGCCTACGCCAGAAACGTGGCGGTGGTCAAATCGGCCCACGCGGTTATTGCCATTGGCGGGAGCTATGGCACCCTCACCGAGATAGGTCATGCCTTGCAGAGCGGCATACCTGTTATTGGCCTAAACACCTGGGTAATCTCCAGAAACGGCCGGGAGGACAGCTCAATTATCCCGGCAAAGACTCCTGCCGAGGCGGTAGAGAAGGCCCTGGAGTTAGCCAGAGGCTAAGGGATAAATCAAAGTCCGAGGTAAATTAAGGAAAGTGCCCGCTATTGAAGGTATCAAGGCCAGAGAGATTCTCGATTCGAGGGGCAACCCCACCCTTGAAGTTGAGGTGAAACTAGCTGGCGGCATAGTAGGGTGGGCGGCAGTGCCGTCCGGGGCGAGTACAGGTAAGTATGAGGCGGTAGAACTACGTGACAAAGACGCCCCCCGGTTTAACGGGCTGGGAGTGCTTCAGGCAGTCGCCAACGTTAATCAAGATATCGCCGCCACTATAACCGGTATGCCAGTTACCGACCAGACGGCCATTGATCATAAACTGCTCGAGCTTGACGGCACCGATAATAAGTCCAGGCTGGGGGCTAATGCTATTCTGGGGACGTCATTAGCAGTGGCTCACGCCGCCGCCAACCAGCTTAACCTACCCCTCTACCGCTATCTGGGGAAAACAGATAGCTATACCCTTCCCGTCCCGATGCTCAATATCCTGAACGGCGGCCGGCACGCTGCCGATTCCACAGACCTTCAGGAGTTTATGATAATGCCGGCAGGAGCACGGAGCTTCAGCCACGCCCTGCAGATAGGCGCCGAGATTTACCACAACCTGAAGAAGGTGCTCAAGGACAGGGGTCTAAACACCAATGTCGGTGATGAAGGGGGTTTTGCCCCATCGCTGGCCTCAAATAAACAGGCGGTAGAGCTGATACTGCTGGCTATTGAAAAGGCCGGCTACAAACCGGGTAAAGACTGCTTTATTGCCCTCGACCCGGCCTCCAGTGAATTCTACCGGGACGGGAAGTATATCCTGGCCAGGGAAGGCGTCTCCTTAAGTAGCGCGGAAATGGTGGACTATTACGCCGACTGGGTATCGAGCTATCCCATTATCAGCATTGAGGACGGTATGGCAGAGGACGACTGGGACGGCTGGCGGCTCCTTAACCGGAGGCTGGGTAATAAAGTCCAGCTGGTCGGTGATGACCTCTATGTTACCAACGTCGACCGCCTTAAGAGAGGTATCACTCAAAAGACGTCTAATTCAATACTGATTAAGCTAAATCAGATTGGCACCCTTACCGAGACCATCAACGCTATCCGGACCGCACAGCAGTCAGGCTGGACAGCGGTAGTAAGCCACCGTTCCGGTGAGACCGAGGACACCACTATCGCCGACCTGGCAGTAGGACTCGGGACAGGGCAGATTAAGACCGGCGCCCCCTGCCGTTCCGAGCGTACCGCCAAGTACAACCGCCTCCTCAGAATAGAGGATGAACTGGGTAAGAGAGCTAAATTTGCCGGAATGCAGGCGTTCCATAATTTGAAGCACTAGCCGGAATAGCAAGGCAAATCACTTTAAGAGAGCGGACAGCGCTCAGAATAATAAGGAGGTACAGGATATGGTAACCAGGATTG
>DAOWDD010000090.1 GCA_030639215.1 Dehalococcoidia bacterium | reverse complement strand
TCATTACATTGGCACCGCCACTCCGGATTATCTGGAACGCCTGACCGATGGCATCGCTGCCGCTGGAGCACGCCGACGAGGGAGAGTAGTTGATTCCCCTGGTACCCAGTGTCAGGGATACCTGTACCGGGGCAGCGTCGCCCGACATTGTCGGAGCAAGAATCGGGCTGACCCGGTCCGGACCGGCTTCGTCTAGTACCTTGAACTGGGCGCAAATCCGAAGCAGGCCGCAGATGCTGTCACCGATGATGACGCCGGTCTCCTCGGCATCCCCGTTGTCCAGCCTCAAGCCGGCCGCTTCGGCTGCCTGAAGGCTGGCGGCTACGGCAAATTGAGTAAACCGATCCATGCGTTGCGCCTCTTTCGGGCTGACGTAGGTGTGCGGGTCAAACCCTTTGACTTCAGCGGCGTACATGGTCTTGAAGGGTGTTGTGTCAAAACTGGAGATACAGTCAACCCCCGACTTTCCCGAAATGAGAGCCTCCCAGGCGTCGGAAACCGTCAGTCCCACCGGGCTGATAATCCCCATCCCGGTAACAACTACCCGTCTGTTGTTCTTAGCATCAGTATTAGACATCTTGATTACCTCGCTTAGATTACTGGGTATCGCGGTATATCAGTGACCTCTGTATATGTCATCCTCTATGATTTATTTGTTTTGGTGGTTTCCGGCTGGCGCCGACGCTGGCGCCTCTTCCGGTTCTTCTGGTAGCTCTTAACTATCTCCTCGTAGTCCTCTTCTTGCGTTACGGGTGCTGCTAACGGTCCGTTGACCAGGGAGTCTATGATACCGTCGGAGAGGTTGATATGCGGCGGCTTCAGGTGCGCCAGGTCAGCACCGGCAGCCTGCTGCCTCAGCATATAGCTCCTAAAGGTATTCTCGGGGAGCAGAGTGACCTCCAGCGGTCTTAAGCCGATGAATGTTTCCAGGTCAGCGTAGGGGGCATCCAGACCTTTTAGCTGCTCGTGGACGGATGTAGCGACCTCTTCGGCGGTAACGTGTCCGTTCTCCTTAAGCTCCAGATACAGGTGCAGCACCGGCTTATCTCTTAGTTCCTTGCGTGCTGTCCAGTCCTCGTAGTCCAGTCCGGTATTCTCTATCGCCTGCCAGATGACCCTTTCGGTTAACCGGGTAAAACCGGCGATGTCAATCATATCATCAACGCGGGCGTGAAATATCATCTGGGGGATATCGATATCGAGCTGTTCGTTGCGCAGCGCGGTTATCCGAATCATATCGCCGAGCTTGTATCTGACAAAGGGCCCGCCATAGAAGCTGGTAATTACCAGTTCGTAGTTCTCTTCTGCCTTGACCTCATCCAGGAGCACCGTCTCCGGCTGGTAGAGGGGGTCGGCTTTGGCTTTCAGGCTTTCCTCTTCGGGAATGAACTCGAAGAAGTTGCTGTGGGGTATGAAGGTCTGCCCCTGATAGTCCCAGGTCTGGGTCGCCATAATAATGCCCTCGGTACCGCCATAGACATCCAGGGGATACCTGCCCCACATCTCCTTAATCCTTTCCCGGAACACAGAGCTGTCGGAGCCAGTGCCGATTAAGCCTTTCAGTTTCCAGATATCCCGGGGCAGCATTGGCCGGCGGGCCATTTTGCTTTTCACCACGCCCTTTAGCAGCCTGAACAGGGTCTTCGGTTTACCCAGCAGGGGCCTTAAATCAAGGTTGCCATTTCCCTGGCTGAAGCGGTCGCCGAGGGCTACTATTACGCTGGCCAGGGCGAAGAAGAGGTCTACCCCCTCCGATAGGGCCAGACGGAAACCGAGGTGTATCCTGTCCTCAAAGGACATCCCCTCTACCGCCTTGACCGGGGGCAGAAAGTCAAACACCTCGTTGGGGGCATAGTGTATCAGTGAGCCGGTTGTGTAGGGCGGTGGGGCGAGCGCATAGAGGAATTTGTCCTTTCTGCGGTAGGCAATTTCACCCTTTTCCTTGCAGCTGGAAAAGGCTAGACAGGCGAACAGCAGCGCCCGTATTTCTTCGAACTGCCGGGCAGTGACCGGCGCCCACTTGAAGGGATACTCACCGGACCTGCCTGATGTGTGCTGCCAGAAGAGCGGTTTCGCCGGCAGGGCGCTCTCATTCTTGGTCAGGAGGAAGGGCTCATAATCGGCATAGGTGGTCAATGGCACCTGCTGCCGGAACTCATCTATGGTCTCGGGGTTGGCCCGGCGCATAATACTCCTGCCCAACTTACACTTTTTCAGTAACCCTATCTGCTCCAGCAGCAGCCGCCGCTGGATGCTCATAGAATCTTCCAGGCTCAGGTCGATGAAGCCACAGCACCGCTGCCATAGCTCTTCATTCTTACCCTGGACGATTAGTTCCGCTTCTCTACTCATTATCCAACCTCCATAATTTTCTTATTGTAATTCCGCTTTTCGCAGGGAGCGCAGAAAAACATTCAAACTCCTGCGGTTTGGGAGCAGCATCGGCGTCCGGCGCCGGTAGCTTTCGTACCCGTCAAACATCCTGCCGAAGATGAACCTGTCCTGAATGGCCACCAGCAGGATATCCAGCGCAATGAAAACCGGCGCAGCTATCAGTAGGAGCCTCGACCCTGACACCGGTATCAGGGCGAGCATAAGGATGGTGAACCAGATAACCCCCGGGTGGCGGGTAAGGGAATACACCCCGGTTGTTATCAACCTGTCGCCGATGCCGGTGGCGAGATATGTCTTGCGGAAGGGAAGACCGACAAACAGGGAGTGTATTAATAGAGGTAGGGACAGCGAAAGCAGCCCCCAGCCCAGCCAGGTCAGCCACACCGACAGTACCAGTTTGTCCGGAGCCAGGCATATCATAACCAGCGAATAAATCAGCAGGCCGCTGCCTGATGCCCAGACGACAGGTTTTGCCCGGGGGACCCTTTTCAGCGAGACAAGGTCGAAGAGGTGTATTACTATAAAACCAATTATTCCCAGGACGATGTAGAGCATAATACCTTCCTTACCAGATACTATTGCAGACAATCGTGGATATGGGAAGGTATCTTGTTCTAGAACAATGTTCTATCCCCCCGCCGGCAATAAAAAAGCCCCTCTCCTTCCTGAGGAGAGGGGGTCAGAGCCATCTCTGCCCGGAGTCAGAGGGTTTCTAAGGGGCTACTTCCATTTAATGGTTGCCTTCTTTTCGTTATCGTTCTCGTTATCGGAGTCCAGATCCTTTTCCAGCCCCTGCAGCTTGCCGATAAGCTCTTCAAACTCGGTCTTCGGTGATTGTTTGCCGATCTCGAGCCCGTAATTAACGAAGAAGTCGATGAAGCTCCTTAGTAGTTTCTTGATATCCTGCTCTATGGACCGCAGTTCATCTTTGGTCACAGAGCTTTCCTTTTTGCCGGCGCGCTTGGTTTCTCTACTTTGCTCTTTCAACTGACCATCGATT
>DAOWDD010000088.1 GCA_030639215.1 Dehalococcoidia bacterium | reverse complement strand
GTCGTTTTGAACGGCGACAGAAGTTTGATGAGGAGCCGATAGCGATGTGCCCCGAATGTCAAGGGAAGGCACGCCGTGTCATTCATTCGGTTCCTATTATCTTTAAAGGCAGCGGCTTTTATACTACGGATAATCGTAAGGGTAAGGTGACGGAGCCAGTGGAAGGTGAGAAGAAATTACCTGCCGTAAAGAAAGGAGAAGCCGGGGGTGAAGGCGTTACTCCAGCGAGTCACTGAAGCCTCGGTTAGGGTAGCTGGTGAGGTAGTGGGCAGGATAGGTCGGGGACTGGTGGTTTTTGTTGGGGTAGCCAATGAAGATACGGAAAAGGATGTGCAGTATTTGGTACAGAAGACGGTCAATCTGCGCATCTTTGCTGATGAAGAGGGTAAATTTAACCTTTCGGTTCTGGATACTAATGGTGAATTGTTGTTGGTGAGTCAGTTTACTCTCCTAGCTGATTCTAGGAAGGGTCGTCGGCCGAGTTTTGTCGAGGCGGCATCACCAATTCGAGCTGAAGAATTATTCAACCATTTTGTGGAGCAGGCTAGTGCCACTGGACTAAAGGTAGAGACAGGACGTTTTCAGCAATATATGCAGGTAGAAATCCACAATGATGGTCCGGTAACAATACTACTGGATAGCCGGGAAAAATTCTAAGTTCTTACTGAGCTACAGAGGCAAACATTAATTCTAAATCCTTAACAAGACAGTGCTCGATTGTTTTGAGCTTGGCTTTCCGCGCTAGAGTCTGGTTCCTCCACCATCTCATGTCACCAATTTATCTGAGCTATCTCACTGCGAGGTGAAGCCGGAACCTATCTGTAGGCCCCAATCAGTAGCACCAGGCTGCGTCCCGTAGGGATAAGGGAATATCAACTGACTGGAGGCCTCTTGTCTGCCCAAGGATGAGCCTCCTCAAAGACAGCTGATGCCTGTAACACAGTGGCGTCTTCTTTACGCCGCCCGATGATTTGAAGTCCAATAGGGAGTCCATCGGAGGAGAAACCACAAGGCACCGTCGCCGCAGGCTGACCGGTCATATTGAAGAGAGGAGTGAGGGGTTTGAAACCCCAGTGAGAGTGTACCTTCTTACCGCCTATTACACTGGGGTATACGGTCAAGTGTGGATTTTCCTTGGTGAGGTCTATGTTTTTCCCGGGGAAGGCAGTAGTCGCCAGGGTGGGAGTGAGCAGAAGGTCATACTTATCGAAGAAATTCAGCATTCGCTTCTGTAGGTCCCACATCTCGTGCAGAGCAGCGGCGTACTGGGCTCCGGTAACTGATTTCCCGTACTCCAGGTAGGATTTTATGTAGCCTACCAGCTTGTCTGGCTGATTCTCAAGAGCATCAGCGTGCACCAGATACTCATCTGTCCACGCGAGAGGTTTCCAGGCGGTGGGGTAGGCATCCCATATGCCTGGTGACGCTTCCTCAACACTGCAACCAAACTCCTCAAAGGAGTGTGCTGCGGTTTTGGCTACAGAGATAACTTCGGGGTCCGTAGCAGCATAGTTAAGGTCGGGACTCCAGGCTATTCTGAGCTTCTTTACATCATCTTTTGACGCAAGGGCCTTCAAATAATCAGGAGGCGTCTCTCTCACGCAATAGGTGGCTCGGGAGTCAGGGCCAGCAATGCAATTTAGCATGAGAGCCGCATCCGCCACCGTGCGAGTTATGGGTCCGAAGGCACTAAAAAGGGGCATGCCACCCCAGATAGCAGAGGGCACCAGTCCATTGGTAGGCTTAATACCATATACGCCACAAAAGCAGGATGGTATCCGAATTGAACCACCACCATCACTGCCGAGAGACAATGGTCCCATACCAGCAGCTACAGCTGCCGCTGAACCTCCACTGGATCCCCCGGAGACACGCTCGGTATTCCAGGGATTGCGGCAGAAGTCACCCAGGCGGTTTTCTGTAGTTGCCGACATGCCGAACTCGGGGGAATTTGTCTTACCCAGGATGATGACGCCAGCCTTACGCAGGCGTTCGACTGACAAGGCATCCTCATTGGGAACACAGTTAGCGTCGGTAATGGAACCATTGGTGGTGCGAATCCCACGGGTGAGAAACAAGTCTTTTATCGAGATCGGTATGCCGAATAGTGGTGGTAGTTCCTCTTCCTGCTGGAAAGCCTTTTCAGCTTTCCTAGCGGCTTCTCTTGCCTCCTCACTGGTCACGGTCAGATAGGCATTGAGCTTGGGGTTCAAGTCCTCAATGCGCTTAAGGAACAGGTCGACCAACTCCACCGGGGACAATTCTTTTGCCTTGAGGAGTTGTGCCAACTCGACCGCTGGGGTAAAAGCCAACGAATCACGTTCCATTTTGACCTCCTACTCTGTATTCTTGTGTTATAGCACCACTTTTTTGATTTGTCAAGAATCTGTAATCATTCAGGTGACTAGTGATTCATCTAACCTGACCTCTTGGTGTAAATCATGATGAATATACCTTATGGTAGGCTTATGGTGAGCATAGCCAACTTCAGTGTACTTCTAATTTATCCCAGGTAGGTAGCAAAATGAAGGTCGAGGAAAAGATTCTGTACGGTCAAGTCAAATCACTTCGAGACTCAGAGTTAGTTCTAGGTTTTGTCCCCTTTGGTGGAGATAGGGGGATTCGAACCCCCGACCTCTGCGATGCGAACGCAGCGCTCTCCCTATTGAGCTATATCCCCAGATTACATTTAAAATTATAGCATATATGGGATTGTTTATTAACCCTGCCCCTTTATACCTCTCCCTTTATAAGGGAAGGAGACTGGGTATGTAAGAGAGGCTTCGCCTCTCTTTAACTCTCTTGTATTATTTGCCCATTCAAAAAGGTTGTTTATTAAAGGGGTGAGGTAGATAAATAAAATGGTGGTTGATTAGTAGTCTCTTTCTTCCTGCCCTCCCACCCTTGAAGCGTATTTAGGAATCTGCCCCAGTTCCCGGCTTCCTCTAGAAATGTCTTCCTTGTCAGCGATTAGCATTGTTGTTATACTTAATGTGCTAACTTTGAGTAAGAGAAATGAATTTTGAGACTGTTATTGGGCTGGAGGTACATGCCCAGCTATTAACTAAGAGCAAGATGTTCTGTCGCTGTAGTGCTGACTACGCCAGTGCTCCACCCAATACTTTTGTCTGTCCGGTGTGCCTCGGCATGCCCGGTGTTTTGCCTACTATCAATAAGCAGGCAGTGGAGTATACTATAATGACGGCGCTGGCACTTAACTGTACCATCTCTGATTATACCAAATTCGACCGCAAGAACTATCCATATCCTGACCTGATGAAGGGCTACCAGATTTCTCAATATGATGCCCCTATCGGACACGGAGGCTACCTTACAGTCGAGGTTAACGGTGAAAAGAAGCGGATAGGCATAACCCGTGTTCACCTTGAGGAGGATGTAGCCAAGCTGATACACCACACCTCTCCCACTGGTGAGTCCTACAGTCTGGTGGACGTTAATCGGGCTGGAGTGCCGCTAATGGAGATTGT
>DAOWDD010000075.1 GCA_030639215.1 Dehalococcoidia bacterium | reverse complement strand
GCGCTAACAAAAGATGGCAAAGTGTGCACCGAGCTGACCTGGTGCTGCGGTCAGAACCACTCTGTCCAGTTATTGCCACGCCTGGCCAACCTGCTCAGCCAGGCCGGGTTAAGCCCCGACTCACTAAGCGGCATCATCGTGGCCAGGGGGCCGGGCAGCTACAATGGGCTACGGGTTGGCATCAGCACGGCCAAAGGCCTAGCCTTCAGCCTGGAAATCCCTATAGTAGGCATCAGCACCATGGAAGTAGAAGCCTACCAGCATGCGGAAACCAATCTACCCATCTGCCCGATATTTCAGGCCGGTAGAGGGGAAATTGCCACCGCTATCTACCAGACGAGATATAACCGCTGGCACAAGATTAGCAGTGAACAGATAACCACCCTGGAAGCCCTATGCTCGGAGATAACCACCAGGACCATATTCTGTGGTGAAATCACACCCCTTACCAGTACCAGGCTGGGAGAGCTCCTTAGACAAAAAGCCCTGATAGCGTCGCCAGCAGCCAGATTACGGCGGGGCAGCTTCCTCGCCGAACTGGGAGAAAAACAGCTTAAGGCGGGAAGCTACGACAACCCGGCTACCTTAAACCCGCTATACCTGAGACGACCACATATTACCAGACCGAAAAAATCAAGGAATATGGAGAGCCAAGATGGCAACTGAACCTGAAATATCAATTACCCCCAGTGATATGTGTTTTGGCTGTGGCAGGAATAACCCCTGCGGGGTGAAACTAAGGTTCGACTGGGATGGCAAAGTAGCTAAATCCGAATTTACCCCGACTGAGTTACACCAGGGCTGGCAGAACATCATCCATGGCGGTATCCTGACCACTCTCCTCGATGAGGCAATGGCTTATGCCGCCTACTTCAAGAATGTCGCCGGGGTCACCGCCACCATGGAGGTCAAATTCAGACGGCCGGTCTTGATAGGTCAGCACCTCACGATAACCGCCTGGATAACCAAGAACGAGCGAAGGTTTGCCGAGACCAAGGCGCAACTAACCTTAAGCGACGGCACGGTGGTAACCGAAGCTAAAGCCACCCAATACACCAGCCAGAAAGGCTGTAGTTTCTAATAACGGAGGAGGCAGGTCCTAAAGCAATGCTCAACAAGACCAAGGCGGTAATCTGGGATATGGATGGGGTCATTGCCGATACTGCTCCCTATCACTTTAAGGCCTGGCAGGAGGTCTTCCAAAAGCGAGGGGTAACCCTCACCGAGGATGACTTCAAGCGTAACTTCGGGCAGAGAAACGATACTATCACCAGAACAGTGCTGGGTAAAGACATCTCACCGGGTGAAATAGAGACTGTCGCCACCGAAAAAGAGGAGAACTTCCGTAAGAGAGCGAAAAACCGCTTAAAGCCGCTGCCGGGAGCAGTAGAGCTGATAAAGTCCTTGAGGGAGTACGGCTTCCTTCAGGCTTTAGGCTCGTCAGCCCCCCCGGAAAACGTCCAGCTGATTACCCGCAAGCTAAATATAGAAACCCTGTTCCAGGCCATTGTCTCAGGTAGAGAGGTAAAAGAGGGGAAACCAAGCCCTCTGGGCTTCCTGCTAGCCGCCAAGAAACTGGGGGTCGAGCCCCAGAACTGTATCGTCATTGAGGACGCCATTGCCGGTGTTGCCGCCGCCAAGAAGGCGGGAATGCACTGCCTGGCGGTTACCAACACCAATCCCAGGACAAGCCTTAAGGAGGCAGACCTGATTGTCGATAGCCTTAAGGAGGTAACGCCGAGTGATTTAGAGAGCCTGCTTGGCCACAGTAATTAGCAGAATACTGTCAAAGGAGCTTCAAGAAACTATGGAAAGGTCTTTAGTACTGGTTAAACCAGACGCGATGCAGAGGGGTCTGGCGAGCACTATCATCAGCCGCTTCGAGGAGGTAGGGCTGAAACTGATAGCGCTGAAGATGCTCCACATGGATAGAACACTGGCCGGGCGCCACTATGCTATCCACAAGGACAAGCCCTTCTTTGAGAATCTGATAACCTATATTACCTCGTCACCGATAGTTGCCGCTGTCTTTGAGGGTGAGAATGCGGTAGAGGTAATCAGAAAAACGATGGGGGTAACCGACCCGTCCAGAGCCGAAACCGGCACCATCCGGGGTGACTACGGTCTGGACATCGAACGCAACAGCACTCATGGCTCTGACTCAAAAGAAAATGCCGACGGAGAGATTAGGCTGTTCTTCGACGAGAGCGAAATCTTTGCTTAACCCATTGGTAAAATGACTAGCGGCCTACTGGATTCGGACTACCGGGACAGCCTTGCTCCACAGTTCGTCCAGCTGATAGTGTTCTCGCTCGAGGGAGGCAAAGATATGCACGATGACATCACTAAAGTCCATCAGCAGCCACCCCGACTCCGTAGTACCTTCGCAGTGGTGAGGCGGAACACCGACCTTCTTTAACACCTGGCCAACTTCATCACGAATAGCTTCAAGCTGTTTACTGCTATCACCACTGCAGATGACAAAGTAATCGGCAAAGCTACACACCCCCCGGGCATCCAGCAGCACGATATCGGCAGCCTTTTTCTCACTGGCGGCTTCCACTACCAGACGCGCTACTTCTAGTGCTTCCAGAGATTACCCTCCCCAAAAACTACACCTGATAGCTATAATGCTATCAGGTGTAGCGCTACCATTTCAACCCGCCCAAATATAAGTTCTCTAAAAAATTGTACTTTATCCTCTAATTGCTATGTCAACCATTCAAGCGGCGCTTTAGAAACGACCCTCTTCCGGCTCAGGACTGGAAGGGGACATTTTCTAAGTCAAAGGCATCAGCAACCAGTTGGTAGGTGCACTTACCATCCCAAACATTCATTCCCTTCCGCAATGCTTCATCACGCTTCATCGCCTCACGATAGCCCAGATTAGCCATCTTTAGTGCATAAGGCAGAGTAGCATTGCATAAGGCTATTGCCGAAGTTCGCGGGACTATGCCAGGCATATTGGTAACAGCGTAGTGGACAACACCGTGCTTGATAAAGATAGGGTCACTGTGTGTAGTAGGACGGATAGTCTCAACACACCCCCCCTGGTCTATGGCAACGTCAACGATAACCGAGCCAGGTTTCATGGTCTTAACCATTTCCTCAGTAACCATAATCGGCGCCCTGCCCCCCTTGACCAAGACACCACCAACAACAACATCGGCCTCTTTAACCGCTTCAGCAATGGTATACGGATTCGACGCCCGTGTCTCCACACGGCCAGGTAACACCTCACTGAGGTAACGCAGGCGAAGGACATTTCTGGTAATTATGATAACCCGGGCACCCAGGCCAAGCGCCATCTGAGCAGCGTTGGTGCCGACAATACCACCGCCAAGGACGACCACCGTAGCCGGTTCTGTCCCGGGGACACCACCCATCAATTTCCCCATGCCTTTATACTTCTTGCCCAGGTACTGTGCGCCCATCTGACCAGCCAGCCTCCCGGCGACAGCACTCATCGGGTCAAGGCAAGGGAGAGCTCCATCAGCAGTCTCTACCGTCTCAAAGGCAATAGCAGTTACCCCCGTCTTCATTAGCTCAAGCGTTAGCTCCCTTTCCGCCGCCAGGTGAAGATATCCCCAAAAGATGAGGCCTTTACGAAAATACTTATACTCGCTGGAGATAGGCTCTTTGACGTGGTAGATCATCTCCGCCTGATTCCAGACCTCATCGGCTGTCTTCACGATGGTCGCACCAACCTTAGAATACTCCTCATCACTGAAACCAGCCCCCTCTCCCGCCGTGCTCTGGATGAGCACCTTATGCCCGGCGCTTACCAGCGTTGCTGCCGCATAGGGCGTAGCAGCAATCCGGTACTCCTCAATCTTTATTTCCTTGGGAACTCCGACAATCATTCTACGAAAACCTCCTGTTTATAAATTAATTACGTATTCTCCCCTCATTTTAGGACCGGAAGGGAGTATATTTCAAGCCGAGGGACTCGGCGACAAACTTGTTAGCGACCCCACCATCATAAACTTTCGGCCCTTTAGCCAATACCCCATCAAACCACATAACCTCCCGAAAGTCT
>DAOWDD010000064.1 GCA_030639215.1 Dehalococcoidia bacterium | reverse complement strand
TTGTCAGGTCACCAGTTTCGTCAGTCGGGAATCCCTACTTGCCACCAGTCGTACCGGAGTTCAAAGATTCTACTATCGCTACCGCCTGAAAGCCGTCGGCGCCGTAGCCATCGGCACCAATGCTTTGAGCAAATTCCTCAGATACCGGTGCTCCACCAACGATAATCTTCACCTCATCCCTGAGTCCACTATCAGTGAGTGCCTGAATGGTGTCTCCCATGTTCATCATGGTGCTGGTTAGCAGCGCCGATAGCCCCAGAAATTCTGGTTTCTCAGCTCTAACAGCATCTATAATGACCTGAGGTTCAATGTCATTCCCCAGGTCCTTGACCGTGTAGCCGGCTCCACGAAGCAATATTGAGACTATGTTCTTACCAATATCGTGGAGGTCTCCCTTTACCGTGGCCACAATTACCTTACCTTTAGCCTTGATGCCACTCTTGGCAAGATGGGGTTCCAGTATCTCCATAGCGACTCCTACCGCTTCCGCCGAAGCCAACATATCAGGAATATAATATTCCCCTGTCTCAAATTTCTGTCCCACGACATCCATGCCCTTGGTGAGTCCCCCGCTGATTATGTTCCTAACATCCATGCCCTGGGCGAGGGCTTTCTCGATAAGCTCGGTTACTCCAGGCTGACCGACCATCCCTTCCTCAAGCCCTTCGTCATCCTGGGTTACTCTCCCTTGAATAACATTTTCCCTGATTAGATTGATAATAGCCTCTGTCATTGTATCCTCCGATATTAACATTTTCTCAACCGCTTTAGCAGACCGGGTACCTGCTGAAACACTTGGTCTGTGATTGCTCTATCTATATGATGAGGTGGTAATAACAGCACCTCTTCCATCCGCTCACGTGCCCGCAACAGTGTCTCATCCGCCATACCTTCTAGTCTACGATAGCGCCCTTCCTATGGGCTCTAAGATACTTCTTACATGACGGGTCTTTCCCGGTAAGCATATCGGCCACTTTGGCGAGGCTCACTGCCTTGGTGTCGAGGGGGTCAAGGATTACCGCATCGAGCCCGGCATAGGCTGCCATCAGCAGGAAGGCCCGGTTGACCAGTTTCCGATTAGGCAGGCCGTAGGATATATTACTCAGCCCCATCACGGTCCTGGCACCAGGATAGCGGGATTTAATTTGCTCAATGGTCTTTAGTGTAACCAATCCTTGACTGGAATCTACAGCAATAGGGAGCACCAACGGGTCAAAGAACACCTGCTCTGCCTTTACGTCCAGTCGGGTCAGGTGTGTCATTATCAACTCACAAGCATCCAGACGTTGTTCAACGTTGTCCGGTATTCCATCGGCTCCCATGGTCAGTGCTACTAACCATGCCTGACGCTCTGCTGCTAGAGCACCAATGTCTGCCAGCCTTGCCGGCTCCGCAGTAACGGAGTTGATTACCAGCCTATCACCCTGGTATTTGCGCAGTGCTGCTTCTATAACCTCCGGTGAGTCACTATCGATAGCGAGCGGCATGTCTGTAGCTGCCTGAACTACCTCCACCAGCCACTCCATGGCCGCCCTTTCCTGCTCTTGGCTGCTATGCCCCATGCCACTGTTCACATCGATGAAATCAGCCCCGGCGTCGGCCTGAGCCCTGGCTAAGTTAGTCACAAACTCACTATCTCGATTGATGATGGCTTCGCCAACAGATTTATTCGATGCGTTTATCTTTTCTCCAATTATAATCAAAGGTCAGCCCACTATGCCTCTTATTTCTGATAATATCCGATGCCTTATCTCGGCCGGTAGGCTGTAGCTATGGTTGGTTAAAATCTGCTGTACTATTTCAGAAGCTTTCTGCCAGGTGGTTCTCTTACCCTCGGCCTCCCATTCCTCGCGGCTGCTCCTGTCGCTCAGGGATGGCTGGTAGTGCTCACTACGCATAAAATGCCGGGTATGCTTGGCGGTGACGAAGTTACCACCCGGCCCTACCTGTTTGATAAGGTCAAAGGCCAGAGGGTTATCATCTACCCTTATGCCCTCAACTGCCCTCATCACCATCCCCAATATGTCGTTATCAATGACGAATTTTTCATAACACACCGTCATGGCGAATTCCATAAGACCGGCACCGTCGTGGATAAAATTGGCGCCGGCCAGAGCACAGAGCAGGTTGGTGATAGCAGACTCATAACCACTCTGGGCATCCAGCACCTTAGAATCCGTCATGCCACCGGTGGCATAAAAGGGGAGCTGGTAAAACTGGGCCATCTGCGCACCGGCCGCATTGAGCAGACCCATCTCAACCGAGCCGGCAAGATATTTAAGTTTTCTAAGGTCGGTGTTAGTGGCCACTGAGCCAAAGACGACCGGCGTCCCTGAATTGACAACCTGGGCAAGCATTACGCCCATCAGGGAGTCAACAGTCTGGATAACCAGGTTTCCGGCAAGCGTAATCGGTGATGTTGCTCCGCACAAAGGTTCGGCAGGACATACCACAGGAATGCCGCTCTTGGCGATGGTTATTATTAAGTCGCCGTAGTGCCCGTCCAGTTTCAAGGGGCTTATGCTGCAGGCTATCATGGAGATGAGAGGGCGTTGCCGCAGCGCTTCAGCAGAGCCGGCCACCATTTCTGCCATTCGTATCACCTCTTCCACACCTTCAACGGTGTAGACACCTCCCATGATGTGCTTCGTGGTATTGTCCAGTCCGGCAAAAAAGCGGTTTACGTCTACCTGCTCCACAGGCAATCCATCGGGATAGGTGGGCAGCATGAACAGGTGTATATTATCCAGTTGGTCAACCAGTTTGGCAATGCGCTTCAAATCTTCCAGGGTGGCCCTCCGCTTCCGGTCAGTGTCTGGTTCATAGATATAGAGAGCGGTTCCCCCAGTCCCAGCATATACCCGGTTCCCACCCAGGGAAATATCGTTCTTCTCGTCCTGACCGCAGAGTCTGACCTCCGATGGTGCCATTTCTATCAGCTCCAGCGCTTTCTCCTTAGGCAGGCGAACCCGGCGTTCTTTCTTATTCACTTGAGCCCCGGCTCCTTCAAAAAGTTCCAGCGCTGTTTCTGAGTTTATCTCAAATCCTATTTCCTCAATTATGCGCATTGCGGTCTGATGTACCTTGGTTATAGACTCTTCAGTAAGGGGCTTATAGCTACCCCCAGCCAGTCCTTTTCTAATCATGTTCTTATGCTCTCCTACCAGGACAATTCAATTTTTTACAAGTTCTACACGGGTTGTAATTTTCTACGTTATTGTTACCGGAACCGATACCGATAATACCCGATATCGACTTCTGAGGAATCATTAGACACCTCCCGGTCAAGCGGATCCCTACTGTATCGCCACTCAAAGCCCAGAAGAGCATCCTCTGCTGACCTATGTTCCAGTCACAATAGCCCGGGCTGAAACGTCGGCTCGTGCAAAACCCCTTAACACTAACCACCTCGCTTATCCTGTCCTGAACAAAATCGGCCACCTTCTCGGTAGCGACTGACCCTATTGCATCCAGTATACTAGCCTGAAGTACGAGCTTATCCCTAGCCAGTTGGCAGACCATTTCCTCCAGACGACTGCCTATTGTCAGCACAAACACTGCAACTCTTTCACATTCCTCCAGCAGCCGGGCAATAACTTGGCTCTTGAAGATAATCGAATCCCCGATAAAGGCAATAGAGCCCTGAACCCACTCGACATTCTTGATAGCATATGTATATATTGGGTCAATAAGATTAGGGACGTTCTCTACATATTCATCAACCAGAGAGGAGATACGAGTCGACGGTGCATAATCAGCCTGGTACCCTATAGTCTGTAGTACCTGCTGTTTGTCGATACCGATATCAATCAGATGCTCTAAAGCTAACATATGTTTTCCATCTTTATTTAACCTGAAGTTAGAAGAGCGCTCACAAAATATTCCCGTCTATAGCATCTAAATTGAAAGACGGCAAATCACTTCTTTGGAAGCCGGGGGTATAATGCGGTGCAAAAACAGAGCAATATGAGTATCATCAAGCATGAAAGCCGCAAGTATCCGCAAATCTACGTAATCTTTTAGGGGGGAATAACCCATAGTTTGGCAGGGAGCTCGGGATTTTAGACAACACGGAATGGAAATACCGAAGGCTGCGGTTTTGTTAAGAGAATTTGAGAGGAGGTAATGCTGACGAACTAGGTAAAGACTATTGTGGATGGACTGTTGAATCTGTGAATCAATCAGCGGCTCAGATAAGACACGCGGATAAACAGATTGCTAGCCCCCGAGATAACACGCTATATTCCTAACTTCAAATCATTACCTATTAGCCTCCTTGCGAGATTTCTCACTCCTTCCTTATGGGGATAAGCCATCTTAACACATCACCTACGCTTTGTCCAGTGAGAACTTTGGTAGTTTCTATAAGTACATTTTACTGTCTCTGGTAGCTGCCATAAAGCCATATTTCAGGTTGTTTGCTGTCAAGCTCCTCCTGTTGTCCCT
>DAOWDD010000003.1 GCA_030639215.1 Dehalococcoidia bacterium | reverse complement strand
CCGATCTACTATCGCTACTTGATGGTTTTCCTGGACAAGCAGGGAGGCTATGTGGAAACCTACTACTCCGGCACCGGCTATAATAATATACATCTATTCTATTCTAAACTTATTTATTAGTGGTAAATCTGAATAATCTTGAAATTCTTTGAGAGATGGTACGCCACTTTCCTTGAGGCCTCCTCTGCCTGCGCAGTACCCGGTCACCCGGCCGAATAGTGGGTAATTCCTCAACAAGTTCTTTCTTTGTCACTCCGTAGCACCTCTTTCGTACCCGTTATCCTCTATCTGGTTTAGATTTCTAAATCACAGCCATAATAATGGCACCGATTCAGGAAATGGTCAAGTGCATCCTTCTTTCTCCACCAGCTTGCTCTGATTATTTTTCCACGGTGCTCGGAGAATTTTACTCGTCTATCTGATTTCTGTCAATAAGACCTTTGCTTGACAAGTATATTATCCTCATCTAAACTCAAAGTACAGATTTTATGCCGGGGTTTTTGGCCTCATAATCTTAGTTATGATTCAAATGAAGGTATTTGTGCGTTCTTTAGTCACGGAGGAGAAATAGTAATGGTCAGGTTTCCTTTTATCCCTAAAGAGGAAAAGTTTTTTGGGCTTTTTGAGCAGAGTACCCGGAATATGGTCAAGGCGGCTGAGGGACTGCAGGGAATGCTTGATACCTGCGGTGATGTTGTGAAAAGCGTGGCTGAAATAACCGAGCTCGAGCACCAGGGTGATACTATTACCCATCAGATTATGGCTCAGCTACACCGCACCTTCGTCACCCCGTTTGACAGGGAGGATATAGCGCTGCTGGCCCATACCCTGGATGATGTGACTGACTTGATTCATTCGGCGGCCGATGCCATCCTTATTTACAAGATAGAGTGCCCTACGCTGAGGGCTAAGGAACTGGCTGATATTATCGTCCAGGCGTCGATTGAGGTAGAGAAGGTGATGCCTCAACTGAGGCGTCGTGCCGAGTTGAAGCAGGTACTTGAACGGTGTGTGGAGATTAACCGCTTGGAGAATATTGCCGACCGGGTATTCCGTGCCGCGATGGCTGAGCTCTTTGATGACGACATAGACATCGCTCAGGTCATTAAATGGCGCGAGATATACGAGCATATGGAGGCGGCAACCGACCGGTGTGAGGATGTGGCTAACGTTCTTGAAGGGGTAGCCCTCAAGTATGCCTGACCCGTTTCTTGTCCTGATTATTTCTCTGGCACTCGGTTTTGCTATAGTTAACGGTTTCAATGACGCTGCCAATGTCGTGGCTGCTTCGGTTGGTTCTCGGGCTCTTTCTCCCCGAAATGCTATCATACTAGCTTCCTGCTTTAATCTAGCTGGTGCCGCTAGCGGCACGGCAGTTGCCAGGACCATCGGCAAGGGAATTCTGGCCCCGGAGGCGATGACTTCTTATCTCCCGGTGATTGCTGCTCTGATTGCCATTGTTGTCTGGGGTGCTATCGCTACCTACTATGGTGTACCGATAAGCCTCACCCATGGGTTTATTGCCGGGCTGGCTGCCGCCGGAGTAGCGGTAGCTGGTAGCGGGGCGGTGGTGTGGAGTGTTATGCGGCGGGTTCTGGTCTCAGTGGCGGCTGCCCCGGCCCTGGGCTTCGCTGGTGGTTTTGGCCTGATGGTTGCTCTCTTGTGGGCGTTCCGCCGTAGCGCTCCGGCTAAACTGCGAGTTATCTTCAGCCGCTTGCAGTGGCTTACTACCGCTTTTCTTGCTTACAGCCACGGTAAGAATGACGGTCAAATGCCGATAGGCATCATCACTATGGCGCTGGTAATTCATACCGGCCAGACCGGCCTGTGGGACAATATTCCCTGGTGGGTAATAGGGGTATCAGCCGCCGCTATCAGTCTAGGTATGCTCATGGGCGGCTGGCGGGTTATCAAAACAGTGGGGATGAAGGTTACGGCCTTGGAGCCGATTCAGGCCTTTACGGCTAATGTTGCCGCGGCGGGGGTGATTGAGGGAGCTTCGCAGTTAGGTATCCCGGTAAGTACCACTCACTGCAGCAGCTCGGCTATTATGGGGGTTGGCGCTACCAAGCGACTTTCGGCGGTGCGCTGGGGTGTAGCGCGCCGAATTGTCGCTGCCTGGGTAATCACCTTTCCTGTCTGTGGCGGGCTGGGTTATTTAGTTGCCTGGCTACTGCGGCCGTTATTCTAACTGGCTGGCCTATAGGGTAATCTTTCGCGGGCTTACCCGGCACTTTTCCGCAGTAATGATTGCCTTGACCTCTGATACAGCCAGGTCAACTTCGTCCTCCCTGTTTACTACTACATAGTCAAACAGGGCCAGTTGCTTTACTTCTCCCCCGGCAGTTTTTATGCGCAGGGCTAGATCGAAGGGTGTTTCAGTACGGCGTTGATTGAGCCGGCTGATAAGCTCTTCCATGGATGGCGGCATGAGGATGATAGAGACTACTTCCGGCAGGAGTTTCTTGATAGTAGCTGCTCCCTGGATGTCAACCTTTACTATTGCGTCCTGTCCTTTTTCCAGGGCTTTTTGAATCGGTTGCTTGGGTACGCCATACCAGTTCCCGTAAACATTGGCCCACTCCAGTAATTCCTCATTTCTTATCATCTCCTGGAACTCTCCTGGGGAGACAAAGTGGTAGTGCTCATTATCTCTCTCGTTGGCCCGCTTACCTCGTGTGGTTACCGTGGTGACATATTTTAGGGGGTAACCGGACTGTTTTATCCTGGTCAGGAGCGCATCTTTACCTACGCCCGATGGGCCGGATAGGACTATCAGTAAAGGTCTTGGTAACGGGTCAAAAGGAGGCTGGTTCTCACAGCTCGCATTTTTCATCGCTTGGCTCTAGCTTTAGTGCAGGGTCTTCTCGGCTGGCTTGTAGCCGCCCAGCAATGGTTTCTGGGGCCAGAGCTGCTAGAATAATATGCCCGTTGTCGGTGATGATAACAGCTTTCGTTCTTCTGCCGTTGGTCATATCGATCAGTAGCCCTTTGTTTCTTCCTTCTTGGACGGCGCGCTTGGTAGGCGCTGAGTTCGGTGAGACTATGGCAATAACTCTGTTCATGGCTATTATATTGCCAAACCCAATGTGAACTGGCTCCATAATCATTATCAACACCTCGAAGATTAAGTTGTTTATATCTCTGTGACGCTTAATATCTTATACTTTTGCTGGCGATTACGCAACTGTTCTTGACATGGCTTTGCCATTACAATACCATAACATAACCACCGAGGAGATAAAAGTATCTAGGTATGGTCGGTTTTCGGGAAAGGAGGATTAATGTTCAAAAGAATTCTGGTTTGTCTGGATGGTTCCAGTCTTACTGAGCAGATTCTACCCTATGCTGCCGAGGTAGCGCTGTGTTCTGGTAGTAAGGTGGTGCTTCTCGAGGTTACCGTTCCACCGAGCGCTGTTGTCCAGCCGTTGATCGGTTACTATCACGCCACCCCGCTGGAAAAGATTCAGAGAGACGGGGAAGTAGCTAGAGAATACCTACAGCGTGTGGCGAAGAGGCTGCGCCGGAAGCGACTGCACGTGGAGTGTGTCACTCTGCCCGGGGACCCCGGCAAGACTATTGTCAACTATGCTACCCAGAATGATATCGACCTTATCGCTCTGGGTACCCATGGACATAGCGGCTTGGGTCGCCTGGTCTTTGGTAGCGTGGCAGACTTTGTACTGAGGCAATCGGAGTTGCCTATTCTGGTCAGAAAGCCCAAGGAAACCATGAAATAGTTGGTCTGCGGCACAGGTCCAATTCATCTTCTTGACCCGGAAGGTAAACCAGGTGAAATGGGGGTAAGGTAGGCTAAAATCACCCTTCTTTTTCGCCGCAAATTCTAGTAGAATAGGCTTTGATGGCAAAAGAAGGGCTAACCCCTGTTCGGCAGCAGTACCTCAGGATAAAGCGCGATTACCCCCAGGCTATTGTCCTCTTCCGCCTGGGGGATTTCTATGAGACCTTCGATAAGGATGCCGAGCTTACCTCCCGGGAGTTGGATATTGTCCTGACCTCAAGAGAGATGGGTAAGGGGCACCGGGTGCCTATGGCCGGTATTCCCTATCATGCCCTGGATAACTATCTGGCCAGGCTTATTAATCGTGGCTATAAGGTTGCTATCTGTGAGCAGGTGACCAAGCCCGGTGAGAGTAAGGGTATTATTGAACGTGACGTGGTGCGGGTGGTAACACCGGGAACGGTTATTGAGCCCGGCCTGCTTAATAGTAGAGCCAATAACTATCTGGTCAGCCTTGTTCTGGGTGATGAGGCGGCGGGTATTGCCTATGTTGATATCACCACCAGTGATTTTGCACTTACCCAGCTACCTCTTGGGCGGGTTAATGCGGAACTGGAGCGACTCAAGGCATCGGAGGTTATTACAGCTGATAGTTCTCAGTTATCTGATTTGGAATTAACATCTCCGGTAAGCCGCCTTGAGGATTACTGGTTTGAGCTGCATGGGGCCCAGCAGACATTGCTTAAGCATTTTGGAGTGGCCGCCCTTGATGGCTATGGCTGCAGTCACCTCCCCCTGGCGGTAAGAGCTGCCGGCGCTATCATTAGCTATATTCGAGAAACGCAGAAGGGGATCCTGGGACAGCTAACCCGGCTTGCCACCTATTCTACGGATTCGTTTATGGCGCTTGATGCGCAAACCCAGAAAAATCTGGAGCTGTTCCACTCAGGTCGTCTGCAGGGAGCCGATGGCTCCCTGCTCTCGGTGATTGACCTGACTAGAACACCGATGGGGAGCCGGCTGCTGAAGCGCTGGCTAGGGCAGCCCTTACTTGACATAACGGAACTAGTCAAGAGGCAGGATGCCATCACCTGGTTCTTCGATAACACCTTGGCTCGCAGCCAGACGATTTCCTGGCTTGATAAGGTGGCTGACCTGGAACGGTTGATTAATCGGGTGAGGAGTAACGTAGCTACCCCCCGCGAGTTAATCAGCCTGAAGCGCAGTCTGGAGGTTCTTCCCAAACTCATCGAAGTAATCGACGCCGGTAATGAAGGTAGTACCATCGGCTGGCTTAGGGACGAGCTCAAGCCCCGTCAGGATGTTGTTGATTTAATTACAGAGGCGATGGAAGAGTCACCCTCCTCGTCTTTGAGTGATGGCGGCGTAGTGCGAAGGGGGTTTTCCGAGGAGCTGGATAGCCTCCGTCTGGTAGCTAAGAATGCCAAGCAGTATCTGGCTAATCTGGAGCGTCAAGAACGCGAAAAGACCGGGATTAAATCACTCAAGGTCGGCTTCAATAGGGTTTTCGGTTACTATATTGAGGTGTCCAAGGCTAACCTTGGCCAGGTGCCCCAGAGTTACATTAGAAAGCAGACACTGGTCGGTGGTGAGCGCTTTTTCACTCCTGAACTAAAGGAGTATGAGTCCCTGATTCTGAATGCCCGTGACAGGATTAGTGAGCTTGAGTCGGATATCTTTCATCGGGTATGCTGCCAGGTAGCTGCTGTCAGCGAGCGCATCCTGACGGTTGCCGGCACCCTGGCGAACATTGATGTTTTCTCCAGCCTGGCCGAGGTAGCGGTGCATTATGGCTATGTCCGGCCTAGGTTAACCACTGACAGTGAAATAGTCATTAACGGGGGGCGTCACCCGGTAGTAGAGAGAGGCCTGCCGGCAAGTAGCTTTGTGCCCAATGATACCTATCTCTCCAATGATGACACCCAGCTTATCGTCCTTACCGGCCCCAATATGTCAGGTAAGTCAACCTACTTAAGGCAGGTCGCCTTAAGCGTTCTTCTGGCGCAGATAGGAAGCTTTGTTCCCGCCGATTCTGCTACCATCGGCCTGGTTGACCGTATATTTACCCGCATCGGCGCCGGGGAAGATATCGCCGCTGGTCAGTCCACCTTTATGGTGGAAATGGTGGAGACAGCCAATATCCTGAATAATGCCACGCCGCGCTCGCTGATTATCCTTGATGAAATCGGGCGAGGCACCAGTACCTATGATGGACTTTCGATTGCCCGGGCGGTTTGTGAGTATATCCATAACAATTCCCGGCTAGGTGCCAAGACCCTCTTTGCCACTCATTACCATGAACTGGTGGAACTGGCCGGTGTTCTACCCCGGGTGAAAAACTTTAACGTGTTGGTAACCGAAGAGGGCGGGAGGGTGGTCTTCTTATACCGGATTGTACCGGGTGGAGTTGATAAGAGCTATGGTATCCATGTCGCTCAACTGGCGGGCTTACCCAGATCGGTGGTGCAGCGGGCTAATGAAGTGCTGGAGGAGATGGAAGGGGATAGCAATCGAAAGACAGGAGCACAGGAAAGCCCTAAGCGGAAGAAAGAGGTGGCCCAGCAGATATCATTCTTCGGGCAAAAATCACCGGTGGTGGAGGAACTGGAAGGACTTGACATAAACTCGCTGACGCCACTGGAGGCAATCCACAAGCTCTACGAGCTGCAAAAGAAGGCGCGGGAGGGGTAGGGGAGGACTATTGTGCGAATAGAGCGGCTTTTTCGGGAACCACTTCAGCCGGAGCGAGTGCTGTGATTTGGTTGCGTCGGTATCTCCGCTGTTATCGTGGTGCCCTTACCAGCAGTCGATTTCACTTTGAAGCTGCCGTTAAGGAGGTGAGCTCGTTCCTGCATACCTATTAGACCCAGTTTGCCCCTGCGGGCAAAGCCACCCAGGATTTCTGGCACTTTAAAGCCGATACCATTGTCTGTGATACTGAGTCTGACCTTACACCGGCTGAAATCAACTCTAACGATAGCCCCGGTCGCTTTGGCATGTTTCCTGATATTCCGCAGCGCCTCTTGAGTAATACGGAACAGTAGCGCCTCAGCTTCGGACGATAGCCGTTGCTCGAAGCCGGTTACCTCGAGACGGCAGCTTAGCTTTTCCTCTGTATTCACATCCGCGGTCAGGGATTCTAGCGATGGTATCAGTCCGAACTGGTCTAAAAGCCCCGGCCGTAACTCGTGGCTGAAGCGACGCACCTCTTCCAGCATGCTATCAATCTTAAGCCTTAGCTGCTCCAGCCGCCGGACAACCTTTTCCGATAACTGTTCTTTCATTATGGTCATATCAACATCAGTACAAAGGTCGGCTAGGGACTGGGCTGTCTCATCGTGTAGCTCGCGGGAGACTCTCTTGCGCTCTTGTTCTTGGGCCCTGGTTATCTCTCTGATGTAGAACTGCATATCGTCTCTCAGCCGCTTCTGCTCGGTTATGTTAGTCCAGTTGACCAGGAGGTACATGGAGCCGTCATTGTGTGTTATCGGTGCCGCGGTTACCTCAACCCAGAACCGCTCTCCATTCCTCTTTTGAAAGAGTCTCTCCCTTTTGCTTATTCCCTCACTCAAGGCTTCCTGCAGGTCTTTACTGACTTTGTGTCGGATCTCTTCCGTCCACCAGGGGTAGGGGGGCTTTTTACCCAGAAGCCCTCTAGAGGAAAACCCGGTCATCCTCTCCATCGCCGGATTTACATACCCTACTGCTAAATCTGAATTGACAACCACTATCGGATTGGGGGAATTATTCAGCAACTTGGAACTGAATTCTTCACTCTTCTGCAGTGCTTCTTCGACCTGCTTGTGCTCGGTGATGTCGATTATTATGCCATCAATCAATATCAGTGTTCCCTTTTCATCAATGACTGGCACACCATGGTCTCTGACCCAGCGTACCTGCCCGGTGTCTTTGTGGACTATTCGGTACTCGTGGTTATACTCAGTCTTGCTTTCGCAGGCCCTGACATAGGCCTCCATGGCACTGGCCCTATCTTCGGGGTGGACTGTTTTTGGCCATACCCAGGGGTCTTGATAGAAGTCTTCCGGGGAGTATCCGGTCCACTCACTATATCTCTCTGATACAAAGGTCATCGTGCATGTCTCATCGGGTAGGCCAGAATATATGGTATCGGGGATATGCTTAATCACGCTCTCGTATTTTTCCTTCAGCTTTTTCGTTTCCTCTTCCACCTGTTTACGTTCCGTGATGTCGGAAAGCAGGCCACTCGCATACTTCTTACCATCCTCGTCGTAGGTAACCACGGCTCTATCATGTATCCAGACCCACTCCCCGTCCTTTCTCCTCAAGCGGTATTCGATGTTGAAAGGTCTATCCTTTTCGAACAGTGCATCGCAAGCGGTTACATATTCTTTCATGTCGTCAGGGTGAATCCTATCGATCCAGTTCAGATAGGACCCCATCTCATATTCTTCATCCGGAGTATACCCGCTGATTGCTTCTATGTTTTCGCTTATATAGATAATATAGTTGTTTCTATCTATCTTCCATAATACGTCTGGGATGTCCGATACTAGCAAATGGAATTTATCTTCTCTCGCCGGCACCTTAGAACAGGATGCATCGTTTTCACTATGATTTTGCTTACTTGGTCCTATGAATCTCTCTATAGCCTGTTCTTCTTTTTTCTTGCTTTGCATTTTCTCACTCTTTCAATGAAGCACACCGTTTTAAAAAGTAGACGGGATGAAAACAAGGGTGGTGTTGGGGGTAAGGAAGTAAGGTAGATATCCGGTTATGTTTCTTTCTTACTGGCGATGTCGTCGGTGCTAATCAGTCCTTCCTTTAAGGCATAAAGGGCGGCTTCGGTACGTGACTCGACTCCCAGCTTCCTGAAGACACTGACCAGGTGGGTACCAACCGTGTTATCAGTGATACTAAGCTCACTGGAAATCTGTTTGTTGCTCATTCCGCGGGCGGCTAGCTTGAGTACCTCCAGTTCACGGTTGCGCAGCTCGTTGGGGCCTGATTTAGCGCTGTCTTTCCCGGAGGTCAGTTTACACAGAACCTTACTGATAGCCTCGAGGTTAAAGACGCCCTTACCGGAGTGAATCATACGAATTGCCTCTATCAGTTCGCCGCGCTGAGTATTCTTGAGTAAATAGCCGTCCACACCAGCCTGTATCGAGGTGATTACGTAGTGGTTGTACTTGTAGGCGCTGAGCATCAGGACAGCGGTCTTCGGACAAGTCTCCTTAATCTGCCTGGCGGCATCAATACCGGTAAGCTTAGGCATGTTAACATCGAGTATGGCGACATCCGGGCAAAGCTCCTGCGTTAGCCTGACCGCTTCTTCGCCATCCTCTGCCGTTGCGACACACTCCAGGTCCTTCTCGTCCTGAAAGAGACGGCTCAAGCCCTCCCGAAATAACGGATGGTCATCAGCGACCAGTACCCTTATTTTCTCCATAGTGCCTCTCGCCAGAATTGGTTACCTCATCCTATATAGGTTCACTATAATGCTTGATAATAATTGTGTCAAGTAACAGTTGTATCAATATGATTGTTTGTGAGTTATCACAAAAATCCTTGAGCAAGAATGTATAGTATATGTGATAGACCTTCTTGTAAAATAGAAATATAATAGAATAACCTATGTCAATCCAGTGCGATAACCATCTGATGATGGTACTGGGAATAACGATTTTAGGTACTAAAGCAAAAAGATATTAGAGTAAGGAGGATAGAAGATTGGCAGTACCATGTTTATCCCTGGAAGGGAAGGTAGCTATTGTCACCGGCAGCAGGCGCGGTATCGGTCGGGCGATTGCCCTCCTCTTCGCTGAGGCTGGGGCGGATGTAGCCGTCTGTGATTACGTTGCCGGTGATGAACTAAATAATACCGCGGAAGAAATCCGGAAGCTCGGGCGACAGGCATTGGCCATTCAGTTCAATATTTCGGATAAGGCCTCCGTCACCAACTTGATCCAGAAGGTGGAGGCTGAGCTGGGTGATGTCGACACCCTGGCTAACGCTGCTGCCGTACTGCGGGTGAATCCGTCGATTGATTTTTCCGAAGAGGACTGGGACATTGTCATTGATACCAACCTCAAAGGAACCTTCTTGATGAACCAGGCAGTTGCCAGGGGGATGATTAAGCGAAGGAAGGGTAGCATTATCAACATAGCTTCTACCGATGCCTTTAACCCGATTCCGAACCAGGTAGCCTATAATTGTGCTAAGATTGGTGTACGTCACCTGACCAACACGCTGGCTTTTGAGTGGGGTCGCTATAACGTAAGGGTAAATGCGATTGCCCCTGGTTGTGTGCACACAGAGATGATGGCGTCCTATGGTATTGATGATGCGGTGACGGCGGCTGAGATAGCGCTGGGCCGGATGGGTGAGCCGATTGACATCGCTAATACGGCCCTGTTCCTTGCTTCCGACCGCGCCAGTTGGGTTTCCGGGGTTACCTGGCGTGTCGATGGTGGCACCAATATGGGGCCGCTATCAATGTGGCCGGAAGACCAGCTTTAGCAGATTAGTGATGATAGTTAAAGAAGGAGGTAATTAATGATGGCAAATACCATGCAGCGTTTCGGGGATGGTTATCTCCGTGAGATGACCGAGACCGAACTCCGGAAGGATATTGAAGAGGGGGCTCATGATGCTGCCGATAGGTGTGGGGGTTCACCTCTCTCGGACGATGAACTGAAGCACCTCTTCGATATTTACGCTTCTCCTCGACGGTTCATCAGTGTCGAGCCGGGCAATGAAATCCTGCTCAGCCACGATGGCGGCACCATCAAGCTCAATGTGGGGGTGTCGGGTGGGGCCGGCCTTGGACTGGACATTGGCCGGAGGACTTGCACCGAGATTTACGAGCGGGTGTTGGGCTCCGATACCATGGACTTCGGCCATGTTGACTACAGCTTTAAGCCGTCAAAAAACATCCTGGCTGACGAGCAGCAGGAGATGGAGCAGACGTTATTGTCCACCATTATCCCCATCTACTACGGAGCGATGCCCAATCTGGGTTCCTATACCCGACCCGATGGTCCCTTCCGTAACCCGACGACGCTGCTCACGGAGGGCAAGATAGAGGAGGCCAGGGAGGCCAGTGAGGAGATGATGGAGGCGGCGACCAGGGATATGGTCTACGTCGCCAGTGGCATGTATGAAGCGGGTGCTGATGGTGTCAATTTCGATACCACAGGTGGATTTGGTGATGTAGACTTTCTGTCCACCCTGCGGGCTTGCGAGATACTGAAGAAAAAGTACCCCAACATGTTCATCGAGATGGGAATGGCGGCAGAGTTCATTCTGGGAATACACGGCGCACTGACCTATGATGGGGTACGCTTGGCTGGCCTGTGGCCGCATCAGCAGGTCAAATTAGCGGCTAAGGCCGGGGTTACCGTCTACGGGCCGGTGGTAAATACCAACACCAGGCGCTCCTGTGCCTGGAATGTAGCCCGTCTCTGTACTATGCTAAAGTCCTGTATGGAGGCTGCCGAAATACCGGTGCATCCCAATATGGGAATGGGGGTCGGCGGCAGTCCGTTGACCGATATTATCGCCTCGGATGCGGTATCGCGGGGCTCGACGGCCGTTGCGGAAATATCCAGGGTGGACGGGTTGTAGGTAGGTGTGGGCGATATATTGGGTATGTGCATTACTCACTCTATCGCCTCGGGTATGGGTGGAGCACGTACCGCCGGAGACCTGGTGGCGCGTGTCCAGATGGCCCGTGGCATGAAGACCAAGGATGCAAAGAAGTACGTAGCCGATAAGTTGAAAGTCTCTGTTCTTGACCTGACCGACTCTACGGTGATGACTGTGGTAAGAGAAGAGCTCGGGCTGGGTTGTGTCGCTCAGCTACCCGGTCACCCCAAGGGGATGGAGGCTAAGTTCAATATCGCCAAGTTGTTGGATATCGAGATCAACTCGGTGAACAAGTTCAAGCAGAAAACAGGGATGTTTACCCCCGCCAGTGCATAACTGAGCTGAGCGAGGTGAGGAACCCGGGGGGGGAACATTGAAAATCGAATGGTTACCAAGTGCTTTGTCTGGTATTAGCCCGGTCGCTTGGTAGCCATTTGTATTGTAACGGTACATAATAAACGAGGAATATAGAAAGGAGTACGAGAAGATGGGAAGAGTGGATGGTAAGGTTGCCCTGGTAACCGGTGGTGCCGCCGGCCTCGGAGAAGCTGATGCCCGTTTGCTGGCTAAGGAAGGGGCTAAGGTTGCCATTACGACCAGGAAGAAGGTGGAGGAAGGACAGGCGCTGGCTGAAGAGATAAGAAAGGTCGGCGGAGAGGCTATTTTTCTTCAGCTTGATGTGTCGAAAGAGGATGATTGGAAAAGGGTAATTACTGGGGTCATCAAGAAATACGGTAAGCTCAACATTGTCGTCAATAATGCCGGCATTTCCGTGGTGAAGAATGTGGAAGAGACCTCCCTGGCTGACTGGAATGCGGTAATGGACATCAATTCAACCGGGGTCTTCCTGGGTACTAAATACGGGATTGAGACGATGAAGGGCAGTGGTGAGCCGGGCTCGATAGTGAACATCTCATCTACTGAGGTCCATATTAACGAGCCGTTCTTTTTCGCCTATAATGCCGCTAAGGGTGCGGTGAGGAACATTACCAAGACAGCGGCGATTCATTGCTGTGAGGCCGGATATAACATCCGGGTTAATGCCGTCTACCCCGGCTACATCTACACCCCGATGCTCGACGGGGAGGCTAGAGACTACGGACTGACCAGCGAGCAGTACCTGGCGCAGCTAGCCGAGAAGTACTGTCCCATCGGGCATGTCGGAGAGCCGATTGATATTGCCTACGCCGTCCTCTACCTCGCTTCCGATGAGTCTAAATTCGTTACCGGGGCAGACTTTATGATTGATGGCGGTATTCCGGCGAAGTAACCGGTAACAACGGAAAACTGGGCGAGCTTAGTCCCCGCTTTT
>DAOWDD010000029.1 GCA_030639215.1 Dehalococcoidia bacterium | reverse complement strand
TCTGAGGGTACTGAATAAGAGGGTTATTACTCCTTCTTCCCGGGAAGTTCAGCTTAATCCGCGTAGCCGTAGCGCTAGGTTAAGGGCTGCTGAGTGCACCACGCTCGGTGGTGAATACTATGAGGCATCAGAAAGGTTATGCTGGCTGGCCGGGGATAGTGCTAACGGATGGAGAAGGCCGGCAGTGCTGGCAAAGCTGCGGATGACATATCTGGCATCTTAGATTGCATAAGATACCTTATCGCCGTGCTAAGGGGGGATGGAAAATGTGAAAATGATAATAAATGGCAGGAATAAAAAAGCGAAAAAAGGGAGGTGACAGATGAAAAAGCGGGCTACTTTAACCTCAATTGATGTTGGAACCACTAAGGTATGTACTATTATCTCTGAAGTAGACGAAGGGGGGGGTATCCGAGTTGTCGGTGTCGGTGTTACTCCATCCAAGGGGCTGCATAAGGGACTGGTGGTCAACATTAATGAGGCCAGAGAGTCAATTCGTGAGTCGGTGAGAATAGCAGAACAGTCCAGCGGCTACAAGGTGGAATCAGCCTATATCGGAGTGACAGGCCGGCATGTCAGTTCAGTGAATAATCGGGGGGTGGTGGCGATTACCCATAACGACCGCCTGGTGCGCCGGGATGACCTGAAACGGGTACTTGCCCAGTCTCAGAATATCAAGGTGCCCAGTGAGAGAAGGCTGCTCCACGTTATTCCCCGGGATTACGCCGTTGATGGACAGGTAGGGATTAAGAACCCGGTAGGGATGCATGGCTTCCGTCTGGATGTGGAGACCCATATTATTACCGCTGCCATAACCTCAGTCCAGAATCTGGTAAAGTGTATTCGTGGTATTGGCATAGACATTGATGACCTGATTCTTGAGCCATTAGCCAGTAGTGAAGCCATCTTGACCGAGGACGAAAAGCAGGTAGGTGTTATACTGGCTGATATCGGTGGTGGGACTACTGATATCGCTGTCTTCAAGGATAGCAGCATCTGGCATACCGCTATCCTGCCGGTGGCCGGTTATCAGCTTACCAGGGATGTCGCTATTGGCCTGGGGCTGCCGTTTGATGTGGCTGAGGAGATGAAGAAGCGCTATGGCAGTGTTATGCCAGTATATGAAGCTCAGTCCGATACTACCAGCGCTATATCGTCCGATGGACATGGTGTTTCCTACCAGGACCTCTGTGATATTATCAGGGCTCGGGTCGAGGAAATTATGCGACTCATCCTGCTTGAGTTGCCACGCTCCGATTACGAGTCACTGGTTCCTGCTGGTCTGGTCCTTACCGGCGGCAGTGCTAACCTTTCCGGTATCGAAGTGCTGGGGCGCGATGTACTACGGCTCCCGGTAAGGGTTGGCGTACCTATGGGTATGTCTGGTATTACCGATGTCCTGCGCGACCCGGCTCATGCCACTAGTGTTGGTTTGCTGCTCTGGGGGGGGAAGCACGAGGGTAGGCGGATATGGAAAACACAGGGGCCTTTCCGACGGTTTGTCTCCCGAATCAAGAAACTTTTCGGTTAAATAGGCGACAAAGAAAATTAATGGTATTGAAAGGAGGAGGAGATGGCAAAGACAAGTTTTGTTGCTAACCCGGCTAAGATTAAGGTTATCGGCTTGGGCGGTGCCGGCTGCAATGCGATAACCCGTATGGTGCAGGAGGAAATCCGGGGCGTAGAGTTCATCGTTATGAATACCGATGCTCAAGCCCTGGCTATTGCCGAGGCTCCGCTGCGTGTTCAGCTTGGCGAGAAGGTTACCAAAGGACTGGGTGTCGGTGGCGACCACAATTTTGGGCAAAAGGCGGCTGAGGAGAACCGTGATGAAATCAAGGAAATTGTCTCCGGTGCGGATATGGTGTTTATCACCTGCGGCATGGGGGGTGGCACCGGTACCGGTGCGGCTCCTGTCATTGCCGAGATAGCCAAGCAGAGCGGTGCCCTTACCATTGCTGTGGTTACCAAACCGTTTGCTTTTGAGGGGAACCGCCGCTGCCAGGTGGCCGATGATGGCATTACCCACCTGATGGGCAAGGTTGATACCCTGATTATTATTCCCAATGACCGCCTGCTCAGTCTCTGTGACCAGAAAACGGGGGTGGATAATGCCTTTAAGCTGGCCGATGATGTCTTGAGACACGGTGTTCAGGCGATATCTGAGGTCATCACTGTCCCCGGAATGATTAACCTTGATTTTGCCGATGTCAAGGCGATAATGAAGGACGCCGGCCCTGCCTGGATGTCCATCGGTGTCGCTTCAGGTAAGAACCGGGCGGTAGAGGCGGCCAGAGAAGCCCTGTCCAGCCCCCTGTTAGACGTCTCTGTTATCGGGTCAAAGGGAGTGTTGTTTAATGTTGTCGGCGGCAGCAGCCTCACCCTGTTTGAGGTCAATGAAGCGGCGGCGACAATTCAGGAGGCGGTAGACCCTGAGGCTAACATTATTTTTGGTGTGGCCCATGACCCCGGTATGAATGACGAGGTCAGGATTACCCTGATTGCTACCGGGTTTGCTTCCAAGACAGGGATGGCTAATACAGGTCAGGAGGAGGATGAGATTACGCAGCTGCTTAAGGGCTTAAAGAGTGAAGAGGAGATGGACGTACCCTCGTTCCTGCGTCGTCCCCTGTTCAGCCATCGGCGTCAGGCAGTAACTCCATCCCAAAAAATCGCCAGCGGCCCCTCCTATACTCCGCTTAGGGAAGGCTCTCGGGGAAGTTGATAAACCGAATATATGTAGTCTCTTGAGAAAGCCTCGAGATCAGTGTAAGGCTGTGGGTGCTCTGTTGCCTGCAGCCTTCTTGGTCTCCTGAGCCTATTTTCCCTGTTCTAGGTAGCGGCGCATGGTGAGGGCGTTTTTCACGGCAAATCAGTGTGGTCAACTATTCTTGTAGTAGTGGCGGTGGATTGCCAATTAGTGTTAGGAAGACCTTATCTCTTCGCGCATAAATTTGTAGTACGAGATGGCGAAGAGCACCGTGGTTATGGCGATGAAGGTTACCAGGTGGGGCCATATGGTACGCAGGCTCTGACCCAGCGGCAGGGCGCTGGAGACAAACCCGGTCCCAGCGGCTTGTTGCAGCTGCAGTATTTCAGACGCTGTCCTCGCTCCCGGGGCAAGGATAACGGTGGTCGCTTCCTGGAAGAGGACAATCGGCGAGGCGCGCGAGGCTGTGATTTGAATTCCGACGTGCCGGAATATCTCCTGCGCTGCTGACGTCTGGTCAATCGGCACCAGTGTGTTGGCAATGAAGGTGGCTATCATAAGCATAAAGACGAGAAAGAATATCCAGACGGCTATTGCGGCCAGTGCTGAGGTAGCCACCCGCTGCAGGAAGACGGAAAAGAGCATGGCCAGGCCCAGCCAGAATGCTCCGTACAGTGTACCCAGTACGATGAATAAAAACAACCGGAAGGCTTCTTCTGAGCTTGGGGGTACTCCTATCATGCTCAGTCCCAGTCCGGATATAAGCAGTATAATGCTCGTCAGCATTATGGCGATGGTAGTTATGCCGGCGAAGAATTTGCCGTTGAAGACGGTATCTCTATAGATAGGTTGCGAGAGGATCCGGCTCAGCGTGCCGTTATTCTTCTCACTGTTGATGGCGTCAAAACCGAGGGCTATGCCTATTACGGGTACCAGAAATGCTGAGATGAAGTAGAGGAAGGATGGCGAACCCTGTCCGGTGGTGGTAAAGAGCCTGAGAAAGACAAACTGGGTAGCCCCGAGTTGAGTGGTGGAGGTTAGCTCGGTGCGAATATTTTGCAGTGCCCCCGAAGGCCCGTAAATGGCGAACACTGCCGTCAACAGTACCACGCCGAAAAGTATGATTCCTCTCCAGCTGATGAAATAGTCAGCCAGTTCTTTATTGAATACCGTCAGCAGTCCTCGCATGCTAGGCCTCTTTAAAGTACTTTAGGTAAATGTCCTCCAGAGCGTAGCTCTGTATTTTCATCTCTACCAGCAGACCGTCTGCTTCTACAATTGCCTTGGCTATCCGGGGTCTTAGGTCTTCCGAGCAGCCTACCAGCAGCTTGTCCTCCACCTTGTCCACACTGAGGACGCCTTTAATCCGTTTGACAGCATCAATGATGCCTTGTGTGATTTCAGTCAACTTAAGCTCAATCTTGAACTGGCTGCCGCCGAGGCTCTCCTTACCCAGCTGGTCCAGTGAGTCCTTGACCAGCAGTCGTCCCTGGACCATTATCCCTACCTGATTGCAGATTCGCTGCACCTGGTGCAGTTGATGAGATGACATAATAACGGTCATCTTTCTCTCTCTGGCTATCTCGGCGATCAGGTCGAGAAACTGGTTGACGCCCTCGGGGTCAATGCCAGCGGTGGGCTCATCCAGGATGGCGACCCGGGGTGTTTTAATCAATATATCAGCAAGGGCGAGACGCTGCTTCATCCCTTTGGAGAACTCACCCACTACCTGCTCGGCCTTGTCGGCGAGGCCAACGATGTCCAGTGTCTCGGCGACCCTTTTTTTTACAATCTCTTCGGGAAGATTGTTCAACCTGGCTATGTAGGCGAGGTTATAGGCTGCGGTCAGATTTTCGTAGAAGCCTACCTTTTCCGGGACATAGCCGGAGATACTCTTGACCTTCAGCGGCTCCCGGGTAGAGTTATGCCCGGCGACATAGACTGAACCGGAGGTCGGCTCGGTGAGCCCGAGCAGCATCAATATCGTTGTCGTTTTGCCGGCGCCGTTAGGACCGAGGAAACCAAAAAGGTCCCCCTCCTCTATATGAAGGTTTAGATTATCGACAGCAGTAGTGTCGTCATAGATTTTGGTCAGGTTCTTTGTCTCTACTATCAGCTTCTTGGCCAATTTACTCACCGTTTGCCTAATCGCCTGAACCAGATTATCAAGCCGGCGATAACTCCGGCCGCGATGCCGATGCCGATGCCTCCCCAGGCGGTGGATGTTATCACGGCTACCCTGAGTTCCAGGTCGCTGTCAGACTTTTCACTGGTGGCTTTCAGGATAACGGGGTAGTCGCCAGCTTCCGTACCGCTGGGCGGTTTTATTACCACATCTATTTCCTGTGAAAGGCCTGGTTCCAGGGTATCCAGGCTGCTCGGAGTGAAGGTGACCTCCCAGCCCTCCGGTTTTTCTGATGCTAGGGTGATGTCCTCCAGGTCTCCGCTCGCTGAGTTCATTATCATGATTGACATATGATTGTCCTCACCGGCTTTCGCCTGAATTCCGGTCCGTTCGGTGGGGACAATCATACTCAGCCTGTATCTAAGGGCTGGTTCAACTACTACTGTCTTGAGGTCAATGCTGCCCTGCAGGTCGCCTGAAGCTACCTCAAAGGTAAAGATATACTCACCCGGTTCGGGTAGATTGCCTACTGGCCAGACTTCAACGATGAGTTTTTCGGTCATGTTTTGTGGTTCCGGTTCGAAGGCTGATATCGCGTTCTCCGGGGTGCTTGACTTGGGTGTCCCGTTCCATCCCGGGGGTAGGGTGAGATTGAGGTCGAATGTCCTGCGTTCCTTAATTCGGTATTCAACGGTAACCTCAAACTTAAAGCTGGCGCCGGCCGTGTTCTCTAGGACAGGGAACTGGGCAGAGAGTTCAATACTTTCTTCAGGAGGAGGCTGCTCCTCAGGAGGCTGCTCCTCGCTTGGTGGCAGCGTGGGAGAGCTGTTGCCGCTTTCCTGAGCGGCGAGGGCAACCCGGTCTCCGAATAAGCCACCAGGTACTGTGCAGAGTAAAGCTAGGCAAAGAAGATAGCGAACTCCTCTAAATCTAAACACGGCTTATCCTCTCAACAGAATTTTTGACTCCCCCGGGAACTTCTTGATATTTCCCGGGAAGAATAGGCATTCCCTTTTGGTAATTGCCTCTATATCGAATTGCTGTGAAGTTTGTTAGATTATAACCTGCCCAGGGAAATAAATCAAATCTACCTATACGGGGCTATCGGGTGGTTTCCTCATAATTCCTGGTGCTTACTAGCCGATTAAGTCCTAAAAATATTATACTTTGAACAAGGGTTTCAGGGCCAGGACTGGGGACCACCGCGGATATGGTCTAGGGTCTTGGTAATGTCTGTCCACTGGCCGAACTAGTGCCAACAGGGAGAAAAGGATGCTTCAGCTGGTAATTATTGCTGCCTATTTTGTAGCTGTGATTGCTATCGGTGTAGTGAGCCGGAGGAGAGCGAAGGGGGTTGATGATTTTCTGGTTGCCGGTAGAAAGGGGTCTCCTCTGCTCATTACAGGCTCTCTACTGGCCACCATTGTTGGCGGCTCAGCAACTATCGGTATGGCCGGGTTGGGTTTTGTCCGTGGTCTAACCGGGGCCTGGTGGCTGCTGGTAGGCAGCATCGGGCTGGTGGTCTCC
>DAOWDD010000125.1 GCA_030639215.1 Dehalococcoidia bacterium | reverse complement strand
ATACTGCTGGCCTGTAACCTTTACTCAGCTAAAGCTAGCCTGACTGTGGATGGAGATTAGAGCGCTGTCATCACCCAACGTAAAGAATGATGAATATGGCTATGGACTGGCTTATAAACTTGCCGGTGAACAACTAGCCAAGATTAGTGATATCGAACAGCAATGTCTTAAGAGTGGCGCCCAATACCGAGTAATAGATTCCCAAAAAGTAATTCTCATTGAATACCTGAACCAATCATATCAGGTAACTCTTCCTGATGTTGAGATTTCACTGGGGGATAGCGAAGAAACGGTTCCGCTGAGAGAAAAGATACTGATACTGCACTATTTAACTCAGGCAAAGGGCACTCCGCTTTCTAATAAAATAATCACCTATAAGGAATTGCCAGAAGGGGCTAACTACTTCCGAACATTTTCCAAGAGAGCCATAAAGCCATTGGTAGACCACTTTGGCCAGGAACCAGGTCAGTTAGTAAATACTGCGAAAAAGCTAGGCGGGTGTAGAGTAGATTATGGCGATGTGGCAGTAACTATTAATGCCTTTGGCCGGGTGCCGGTAACCTTTGTCTTGTGGCGGGGTGATGAGGAATTCCCCGCTGAGGGTAGTATACTGTTTGATAGCACCATCTCTGATTACCTATCCACTGAGGATATAAATGTACTATGTGAAATCATTGCCTGGAGGTTAGTAAGGAGTTATAAGCAGCACTAGCTTCTTTCTTGGTGTCTGAAAGTTAAGACCACGTCAAGTAAAGGAGATGTCATGGATACCGTTATCCTGACTATAAATGGACAAGAGATCAAGGCAGAGAGTGGGGCGACAGTTTTAGAGGTAGCCCGAAGCGCCAATATCTATATCCCCAGCCTCTGTTACTATCCCGACCTCAGACCGCTGCCTGAGGTTAGGCCTGATATGGCATGCCAGCTTTGCCTAGCGGAGATAGACGGTAGGGTTATTCTTTCCTGCACTACCAAGGTGGTTGAAGGCATGAAGGTTGAGACTGAAACGCCCAGAATCAAGGAGCTAAGGCAAAGAAACCTTACTGATATCCTGCGCCGTCACCCCAATGCCTGCCTTACCTGCCACAAGCGAGAGCGCTGTGACCCGTTTGATATATGCCTGCGCCACGTAGCCGTGGATGAACGATGTGTCCTTTGTCCGGAGAATGGAATCTGCGAACTGCAAAAAGCATTAGACCAAATTGAGATAGAGGAACTTCCCGCCTACATTCCCAAGAAGTTACCTATCCGAGAGGATAGCCCCTTCTTTCTGCGAGACCAAAATCTATGCATTCGTTGTGAGCGCTGCGTGCGAGTTTGCGACGATATAAGAGGAGTGCAGGCAATCGAGTTTGCCTTCCCCTGTCAGCAGGCTTGTCCGGCGGGGATAGATATTCCCCGCTACCTTCGCCTTATCGCCCGGGGAAGACCCAGCGCTGCCCTAGCCGTAATCCGAGAGAAAGTACCCTTTCCTGGCGTGCTGGGGCGAGTCTGCGTCCATCCCTGTGAGACAGCCTGCCAGCGGGGGCTTGAGGTAGATAACCCCCTGCAGATTCGCATGCTTAAGCGCTTTGCCTACGATAACAGCGATGACTCCTGGAAAAAACTATCGAAGAGGCTGCCACCAAGCGGAAAGTGCGTGGCGGTTGTTGGGTCTGGTCCGGCCGGCTTAACCGTAGCCTATTACCTAACCAAATTAGGGCATAAGGTCACCGTCTTCGAAGCCTTGCCCAAGCCAGGCGGAATGATGCTGGTGGGCATCCCGGAGTATCGACTTCCCCGTGAGTTACTTAATAGCGAGATTGAAGAGATTAAAAGCATCGGCGTGGAAATTAAGTTGAATACCCGAGTTAAATCCCCGGACTCACTTTTTGAACAGGGATATGATGCCGTCTTCCTTGGAATTGGTGCTCATCAGGGGATCCGACTGGAGGTTGAGGGGGAAGACCTTCCCAACATTATCGAAGCGGTCGAATTCCTCCGCCGGGGCAATCTAGGCGAGCGGATAGATGTGGGAGAGAGGGTAGGCGTAATCGGCGGAGGAAATGTTGCCATAGACGCTGCTCGCATGTCCCTGCGCTTCGGGGCAAAGAAGGTAACCATCTTCTATCGCCGTACCTGCACTGAGATGCCAGCTTCTGTCGAGGAGATTGATGCCGCACTGGAGGAAGGGGTAGAGATTGTTTATCTAGCCGCCCCATCGAAGGTGACCAGTGAGAACGGTACCCTGAAGCTGGAATGTATCCGCATGAAGCTGGGAGAGCCGGATGCCAGCGGCAGGGCTCGCCCCATTTCCATCGAGGGAAGCGAGTTTATCACCGAGCTTGACACTATAGTGACTGCTATCGGACAACGACCCGAAGTTCCTGCCGAATTACAGGTTGAGGTGGAGCGAGGAAACGTGATAAAAGTAGACGACGACATGAAGACCAGTCGGGAGGGCATCTTTTCTGGGGGCGATTGCGTTATTGGTCCGGCGTCAGTTATTGAGGCCATAGCCGCCGGGGGAAAAGCGGCTGAAACCATTGACCGCTATCTCGGCGGTAAGGGGGATATTTCAGAGTCGCTCGTTCCAGCTGAAGAAGCGACAATGTGGCTGGAAGGAGACTTTCCCGAAGAAAAGCTAGCCCCTATTTCTCATCTCCCCCCCGAAATCAGCATCAGTGGCTTT
>DAOWDD010000015.1 GCA_030639215.1 Dehalococcoidia bacterium | reverse complement strand
TTTAAGAAGACCTTAATTGATCTAGCCAATGCTGCAAAGAATCACCTTAGCCGGATTAAAGAAGCGCTGAACAAAGCTGGGTCCATTTGATGGCGAAAAGATAAAGGCACAGCCTAAATAGCCATGCCTTTCGTATTTCTATTGGTAGCGGGGGTGGGATTCGAACGGAACGAACGTCGGAAATCAAAACCGTGTTCTATTTAAGCACCTTTCGATTTTTCATTGTTCGATGAAAACCAACTCCTTATTGTCAGAGCAAGAAATAATCAGTCTATCGTCTTGGACCCGGAAAGTCTCCGCAGTCTTGAGCAGGTCAAAGTACTCTTGTTCCTGATTCATGATCGGCGGAGGGAAGCATAGCATCATGGTAGCGCCAAGTGGGGGTACTATGGTGAGCTCATCATTATCGATTTCGTATTCAACGAAATAACCGTTACATCCCCCGTTACCAACAACCCGACCCTCAGACTTCTTGAATTCTGCGGTGATATCGGTATCTTCTACCAGGGATTTCAGGCTCCCCGCGTCGCCGTAGGCTTCCAGTTCCCAGCTGATATCCTCGATTGATGGGATTTCCTCAATAAAGACCATCTCCTTATTGTCGGAACATGAGATTATCAGCTTCTCATTATGTACTAGGTATGTTTCCGCAGTCTCGAGCAAGTTAAGGTATTCCTGCTCCTGTTCCATGATCGGCGGCGGAAAGCATAACATCATGGTGGCGCCAATTGGGGGTGTTATCGTAAGCTCCAAATCATCAATTTCGTACTCAACAAAATAGCCGTTGCATCCCGCAGACCCTACGACTTGACCCTCCGCCTTCTTGAATTCTGCGGTGATCTTGGTATCCTCAATTAAGGCTTGCAGGCTTCCTCTATCACCGTAGGCTTCCAGTTGCCAGCTAATATCCTCGATCGGTGGTATTTCCTCGGGGGGTATTTCTTCAGAGTCTCTTTCATCGAAGACCATCTCCTTATTAGCCGAACAAGAGATAATCAGTTTGTCATTATGTACCAGGTATGTTTCTGTAGTCTCGAGTAAGCCAAAATACTCTTGTTCTTGATCCATGACAGGTGGGGGACATGCCATCTCTGTAGCTCCGATAGGTGGGATTACGGTTAGTCTATCGTTATCGATCTCATAACCAACGAAGTAACTGTTACATCCGCCAGAACCGACGGCTGTGCTGTCAGCACTCTTGAATTCTACAGTAATTTCGGTATCCTCTATTAAGGTTTTCAGGCTTCCTCTATCACCGTAGGCTTCTAGTATCCAGGTAATATCTTCTATAGGTGCTGTTTCTCCTGGCTCATCTGGAGGAGTTTGGGGTTCTGGCTCAGGCGTAGGCGTAGGTGTTGGTTCTGGCTCAGGCGTGGGTGTTGGTTCTGGTTGTGGAATGGGCAGCATTAGACAGCCACTTAGTAATACGGAGGACAACAAAGCTATTGAGATGACTGTAGATATGACAGCTAATTTCTTCATTAATGAGACTCCTTGATATATCTCTAATACTGCTCTGAGTCTATCGTTATTAGGATTTGTTGTCAATTATCTTCAAGTTATAATTAAACAAAAAGGCACCGACCTTTTAGTCCGTGCCTCTCGAATATTCCTTTGGTAGCGGGGGTTGGATTCGAACCAACGACCTTCGGGTTATGAGCCCGACGAGCTTCCACTGCTCCACCCCGCGTTATATGTCAAGTATAGACTCTGGCGGGGTAGCGTGTCAAACCTGAGTCCCTTCTTACCCTGCTATGCTGTTTCCCTGTTTAAGTTAGCCAGGAACTCAACGTTGGTCTTCGTCTTTCGCAGGCGGTCAAGGACTCGCTCCGTAGTCTCAGTAAAGCTGACTGCGTCAGAGGCGACCATGGATATCATTCGCCGCAGCAGCCAGATCTGTTTCACGTCCTTTTCATTTAGAAGCAGCTCTTCCCGTCTGGTGCCGCTGCGCTGGATGTCGATTGCCGGGAAGATTCGGCGCTCGGCTAGCCGGCGGTCGAGGTGGAGTTCCATATTGCCGGTTCCCTTGAATTCTTCATAGATGAGGTCATCCATACGGCTGCCGGTATCAATAAGGCAGGTGGCGATAATGGTCAGACTACCGCCCTCATCCATATTGCGGGCGGCGCCAAAGAAGCGTTTAGCCGGGTGAAGAGCAGCCGGGTCAATACCGCCGGATAGGGTGCGGCCGCTGGGAGGCATCACCAGATTGTACGACCGGGTAAGACGGGTGATGCCATCAAGGAGAATGACTACATCCTTGCCGCTTTCTACCAACCGTTTGGCTCTCTCCAGTGCCAGCTCGGCGACTCGGGTGTGGTTCTCTACCGGCTCGTCGAAGGTGGCGCTTATCACATCGCCTTTGATTGAGCGTTTCATATCGGTGACCTCTTCCGGTCGTTCCCCAATAAGGCAGACCATAAGGTGAATGTCATTATAGTTAACAGTGGCGGCATTGGCGATGGATTTGAGCAGCAGTGTCTTACCCGCTTTGGGTGGTGACACAATCAAGCCTCGCTGTCCCCGGCCAATCGGGCTGATGAGGTTTATCAGCCGGTTGGAAAGGTTATCGGCTGTCGTTTCCAGGTTGATTATTTTGTCGGGAAAGGTGGGGGTAAGTGCTTTGAAATTGGGGCGATGTTTCGCCATCTCGGGATTGATATCGTTAATCGCCTCTACCCGGAGCAGGCTGCGGTACTTCTCGCTGCTCTTGGGTGTCCTGACCTGGCCGGTGACCATATCGCCGGTACGTAAACGGAAGCGGCGGACTTGTGACTGGGATACGTAGATATCGTCTGAACTGGGCAGCAGTGAGTTCTGTCTTAAGAAACCGTAGCCATCATTCATAATCTCCAGGATGCCGCCGCAGAAGATATTACCCTGCTGTTCGGTATGCACCTGCAGGAGGCGCATGACAATCTCCTGTTTCTTCAAGTTAGTGCAGCTGGAAAGCCCCATCTCCTTGGCCAGCTCAACCAGCTCATCTTTGCTCTTGTTTTCTAAATCGGTAATGTTCATGTTTTAACCTTCCCCCTTGGTTCTTATTTGGTACTCCCTCTCTTAATATTCCCTTGGTGAGAGGGACAATTCTGGAGGGGAGACTTTGTTCCGGTGAGTGCTCTTGAGTCGTCCTGTTATCAGTTCTTCCTTAAGACTGCCCCTGTAGAGTATCTGAGCAGGTTACCAAACAGCCTCGCTTCGTAGTTGAGTACTTGGGCTCTACGAATCCTATCTTACTTACTGCGATACACGCTGCCAGTCGGCAAGAAAGCGGGCAATCCCTATGTCAGTAAGTGGGTGGCGTATCATCTGCATAAGTACACTATAGGGAACAGTGGCAATATGAGCCCCCGCTTCAGCTGCTGCCAGACAGTGTTGAGGGTGGCGTATGCTGGCTGCAATTACCTTGGTACGGAACTCATAGTATTTAAACACATCGACGATGTCTTTGACCAGCTGCATGCCATCATGACCGGCGTCGTCCAGCCTGCCGACAAAGGGGCTGACATAGGCAGCGCCGGCCAGCGCTCCGAGCATGGCCTGGTTCAATGAGAAGCACAGGGTCATATTCACTGCTATATTTTCCTTGCTCAGGACTGATATCGCCTGGAGGCCATCGGCAGTGGCTGGTATCTTAATGGTTGCGTTTGGCGCCCAAGAGGCCTTGACTCGGGCCTCTTTAACCATTGACTCACTATCCTCGGCCAGCACTTCAACGGAAACCGAACCGGGGATTATCGAGCAGATGGTCTTGGTTACCGTTTCATAGTCGGAGGTCTGCTCATTGGACACCAGGGTGGGGTTGGTGGTAACACCACTGATAACGCCCAGCTTGGCGGCTTGTCGTATCTGGTCGATATTGGCTGTGTCTAAGAAGAGCTGCATATATTTCTCCTGTTTTGCACTATTAATAATTCTAGGAGGAGAGGGGCAGCGAAGGTTGTGCCCCCTCCCGCAGTGTTTCTCTAGCAACTCCGATGAAACCGAGGAACAGGGGGTGCGGACGGCCGGGACGGGATTTAAACTCGGGATGGAACTGGCAGCCTACCATCCAGGGATGGCCGGCTAGCTCGCAGATTTCTACCAGCCTGCCGTCGGGGGACAGACCGGAATAGACCATACCCGCCTCTTCGAGGAGGGTGCGGAATTGATTATTGAATTCGTAGCGGTGCCTGTGGCGCTCGTTAACCAGGTTCTCTTTGTAGGCACCGGCGGCGCGGCTACCATTGACCAACTGGCAGGGATAGTCCCCCAGGCGCATAGTGCCCCCCTTACTTTCTATCGCCTTTTGTTCGGGGAGAAGGTCGATGACCGGGTAGGCGGTAGAGGCGCAGAATTCGGTGGAGTTGGGCTCGTTTGACCCCAGTACATGGCAGGCAAACTCAATCACCATAACCTGCATCCCCAAGCACAATCCCAGGTAGGGGATTCCGTTCTTTCGGGCGTAGCCGGCTGCCTTTATCATACCTTCTATTCCTCTAACGCCAAAACCACCGGGGACGATAATACCTTGGGCCGATTGGAGCAGGGTGTCGCTGCCGTCCCTCTCTAAATCCTCAGAGCGGACCCAGAGCAGGTTGATACACCTGTTATGGTGGAGGGCGGCATGACACAGCGCTTCACGGACCGAGAAGTAGGCGTCCTGTAACTCCACATATTTGCCCACCAGGGCAATATTGACCGGCTCAAGGGGCTCCTTAATTCGGCTGACCAGTTCCTGCCAGTGGTTTAAGTCTGTCTTACTGGTCTTACGACCAAGCCTGTCGATAACCAGCCGCCCCAGGCCCTCCTCTTCAAGGACCAGCGGTACTTCGTAGATGGTGTCTACTGTGGGCAGGGGGATGACCGCCTGCCGCTCCACATCGCAGAACAGGGATATTTTGTCCCTTATCGCTTCCGAGATAGGGTAATCGCTACGGCATACGATAATGTCAGGCTGGATACCAATGCGGCGTAGTTCATTAACACTGTGCTGAGTAGGTTTCGTCTTTAACTCCTGGGTGGAAGTAAGGTAGGGGAGAAAGGTAACATGAATATAGAGCACATTGTCCCGCCCGACATCGTTCCTCATTTGCCTGATGGCTTCCAGAAAGGGTTGCCCCTCAATATCACCTACCGTGCCGCCGACCTCAATAATAAGCACCTCAGCCTGGGATTTGGCGGCTAACCTTCTGAACCGTTCCTTAATCTCACCGGTAACGTGAGGGACTACCTGAATGGTGCCGCCCAGAAAGTCACCCCGCCTTTCCTTATCAATAACCGAGCTGTAGATCTGACCTGAGGTCACATTGGATTCGGCGGTAAGGCTGACGTCAATAAAACGTTCGTAGTTACCCAGGTCGAGGTCAGTCTCGGCACCATCTTGAGTAACGAACACTTCACCATGCTGATAGGGCGACATTGTTCCCGGGTCAACATTGAGATACGGGTCTAGCTTCTGCACCGACACACTGATCTGGTGGCTCTTCAGAATGGTGCCGATGGAAGCGACGGTGATACCCTTGCCGACCGAACTAACCACTCCACCGGTAACAAAGATGTATTTTGGCATATGGGAGAACCAAACCATAAAAACTAAAGAAAGTTAAATATTTCTGTGGGAACTGGTCAAGGTTTTAACCGGTAACTTCACGATGGGGTTATCCGATGGAAGCTTGGTGAAATACCCCTCTGCTTATAACTATAAGCGGAGAGATGCCGCTTGTCAAGTTTATTTGCCGCTGCCTTCTGGCAAGTCTCATTTTATTCCCGCCATTATACCAGATTTTCTTGCTTGTGCCATCTCCCTTAAGTTTAAGACGACCAAAATAGCAGCCCCCTATTTGCTCCAGTCCCGGCCTGTGCTATGATTACTCAGGTGGAAATTAATGTTCTAGTTGACGAAGGGTTTGCCGAATGCCCAGACGCATCCTGGCTGCAGGGAGTAGCCGAACGGGTCCTTGCCGCCCAGGGTGTCGGCTCTCAGTCAGAGCTCGGGTTGGTTATTACCGGTCAGGAAAGGATACAGGAGCTAAACCGGAACTATCTGGGTAAGGACAGCCCCACCGATGTAATCGCCTTCCATATGCTGCCTGCCGAGGGGGAGGCTCCCTTTGTTCAGCCGACGGATGGGGTGTTACACCTTGGTGAGGTTGTCATCTCCTACCCCCAGGCGGTAGTACAGGCTGAGCAGCAGGGGCACTCCATCAGGAAAGAGATAGCCATCCTCACTATTCATGGTATACTCCATCTCCTGGGCTATCAGGATGAAGAGCCGGAACTCAGGCGCCGGATGGCAGCCAGAGAGGCGGAAGTCTTAGGTCTGATTGAGGACATACTGAAATAAGCAGCATTATTTATTAGTGGAGGTATCGAGAAATTGAAGGTTCTTGGTATCAATGGTAGTCCGCGGCGGGGTGGTAATACCGACCTTTTGCTTGATGAGGTTATGAAGGGTGTTGCCAGCCGGGGTGCTGAGGTCAAAACCGTCATCCTTAACAAGCTCAAGATTACCCCCTGTCAGCACTGTGATGCCTGCTCCAGGGCAGGTAGCTGTCGCATAAATGATGACATGCAGATGGTCTATCGTGAGCTTGAAGAGGCGGACCGGGTAGTCCTGGCCTCCCCCGTCCAGTTCCTGAGCCCGACGGCCCAGATGAAGGCGATGATTGACCGCTGTCAGGCGCTGTGGGCAAGAAAGTACGTGCTTAAGCTACCGCCGCTTGGCGACAGGCGAGAAAGAAAGGGACTGTTTGTTTCCGTTGGCGCCCTGAAGATGGCTAACCTCTTCGAGCCGTCGCTGGCGATAGTAAAGGCCCTTTTTACCGTCCTGGACATTACCTATGCTGGCGAGTTGGTGTTCCGCGGCATAGATGAGAAGGGCGTTATCGCTAAGCACCCTGATGCCCTGCACCAGGCTTATCTTGCCGGGCAAAAACTGGTCGAAGATTGACCATTATCAGCACCCTTTCCGACGCTGTCTGAGCACCAGTGGTACGGCTATACCGGTGGCTATGGCGGCGATAATGCCGCCAACCAGTGCCGGGTTAGTCTCACCTCGTGGTGCCGGTGGCGCCGGAGGTTCTACAGGGGGTGATACCGGCGGCTCGGCCGGCGGCGCTACCGGTGGGGTTCCCCTGACCTCAAACGTATCCGATAGGCCATTGACATCTACGATATAGGTCCCGGGAATATCTTTTCTGGTGGTGAAGGTTACTGGCAGGCTGCTGCCAGCGGCCAGCGGTATGTATCCGGTGGCTTCTGGAACACCATTTATCTTCAGTACTACTATGTAGGTATCCTCAAGTTCAGCGTTGTTGGTCACCAGGACGCTGATGGTTATCTCCTCGCCGGTGTCCGCTTCCTGGGGTGTTATCACCAGGTCGGTTATGGTCAAGGTCCCCGGACCGGAGGGCGGCGCTGGGCCTGGAGAGGTAGGGACCAGGATGACAAAGGCGCTGAAGCGGCTTAGTGGTGCAGCGATAGTGTTGGTATCGGGGTCAACTGTATCGCCTTCCAGTATTACCCACTCACCGCTTGGTTCATCCCAGGTAGCAATCACCAGGGCATCCTCGGCGACACCCCCGGGTAGTAAAGGCTCATCATAGCTAAGGATAATGGTTATCGCCGGGTGGAAGGTGGCGCCATCAGGGCCAAGGTCGTAGACAAGGCCGATGATATTGTAGTTTTCCGGAGGGGCTGGCCGGTCTTCCATAGTAACCATGGTTAGCTCGCGGAGCGGCTCACCATCCTTATTGAGACATAGTGTGCCTTTCTTGATGCTTAGCCGGCACCAGCCGTCGCTGGACTGGAAGATAAAATCACCGATGAAAATGCCACCTGCATCGGTGTAATCAGACAAATCGATAGTGGGGCCAACTATTATCTCTTCTTCATCCGGGATGTAGGTCACCGAGTCCATTTCCTTTAACGAAGGTAGATACTTGCTCACCGGGATAGAAAAGGTGATGGAGGATGTTGTGACGACGGCTCTGGACTCGATGAGCTCGCCGACTATATCATAGGTGCCGGACCGGCATCCCGCGGGAAACCGCAGGGGGACGACCATGCTCTCCCAGGCGATTTCTCCGACCTTGTTGGGGAATGGTTCGATGTCTAGCTTAAAGCTTGATTTTAGTGTTATCCGGTCGCCACTACCCCGATGTTCAGCTACAATGCGGGAGGTGATGTACCCGCTGCTTACCGGCAGGGGCAGGTCTTGCTTACAGGTCGCCGTGCCGATAACCGTGGCGTAGAAGACTTCACTACCTTCAATCACGTAATCGCTAAATACGGTATCATAGTCGATTGTGAAATAATCATAAACACTGAGGGCAAGTGCTGGTCTGGCGCTGGTAAAGACCGGAAACAGTGCCAGAATCACTATCACTAATAAGCGCCAGATAGCTGCTCTTCCGGACGTACCTAGTCTCATCTTCCT
>DAOWDD010000055.1 GCA_030639215.1 Dehalococcoidia bacterium | reverse complement strand
TGGCTACCGTGGGTTCGAATCCCACTCTCTCCGCCACTTCTTCTGACGCAAATCCAGAGAATTTTACATAAAACAGAGAGGACAAGACCTGCCATCTGCACCCTCTCTAGAACTGTGATTATTGCTTTCTTAATATAGCTACCTGATGGTTGCCTTCGGCGGATGAACCTTGGGCAGTAGCTCCACCCCCAGCTCACCCACCACCCCTGGTATTGCACTATAGTCCTTGACCTTAATAATTTCACCGATTTTCATTGTTCCTCCCTCCTTTCCTGTCACTACCTTAGCGATTACTCCTGTCTTCATCGTCCCTTCCTCCTTTACCCCTTATTTTACTCCCCCTCATCCCGTCACCTTCAGCCTATCTACATTTAACAACACAGCGGGGCTATTGCCATCCGCCTTGATGCTTATTTTCGGTTTGCTTTAACGCAATTCTCAAGCCGCCTGTTTAGGTGTTTTTGCCTAGCATCTGCCACGTAGGCAATTGCAGGGGGGTGGGTTGACAAACCCCCGAATTGTCGGTAGCTTATCTCTATGCTAGAATGGCTTTACACCGTCGGCGAACTGGCATAGGGCCAGGATGACGCTGTTAAAAAGGTAGGTCCTCAGAGATTGTGGTAATGAAGTGAACAATAAAGAGCTTAAATACTGGGTTGGCTTCAGCCTTATCCCCGGCATCGGCCGGGTCAGGTTGACCCAGCTGGAGGACTACTTCGGCAGCCTGGAGAATGCCTGGCGGGCCGGCCCGGGTGACTTAAGGCGCTCCGGGCTGGACAACAGTACGGTGCGCGCCGTTACCTCCCGGCGCCCCGGGCTCTATCTGGAAGCAGAGATGGAAAAGCTTGAGAGTTGTGGGGTGAGGGTACTTACCTGGCACGATGAGGGCTATCCGTCCCGTCTTAAGGAGATATATGACTGCCCGTCGATACTCTATGTCCGGGGCTCACTGCTGCCTGAGGACGAGTGGTGTCTGGCGGTGGTCGGCACCCGCCGGGCCACTGTTTATGGCAGGCAGGCAGCCGAGGAGATAGCCGCCGACCTGGCCCGAAGCAAAATTACCATCGTCAGCGGCCTGGCCCGAGGCATTGATTCGGTGGCGCATCAAGCCGCCCTGGAGGCCGGCGGCAGGAGCATCGCCGTATTCGGCTGCGGTCTCGATATTGTCTATCCCGGGGAGAACGCCGACCTGGCCCGCCGTATCGTTGAACAAGGGGCACTGATAAGCGAGTACCCCCTGGGTACCAGACCCCGTGCCGACCGGTTCCCCCGGCGCAACCGCATAATGAGCGGACTGAGCCTCGGGGTCCTGGTTGTTGAAGCCGGTAAGACCAGCGGGGCAATGATTACCGCCCACCTGGCGCTGGAGCAGAACCGTGAGGTGTTCGCTGTCCCCGGCAGCATCCTCTCACCGGCGAGCATCGGCACCAACCACCTTATTCAGGAGGGGGCCAAGCTGGTCAGCAGCTATACTGATATCCTGGAGGAACTGAACCTGACCGAGGCCGCCCATCAAATGGAGATTAAGGAGGCTATCCCGGCCTCGGAAACGGAGACCATGCTCTTAAAACAACTGGGTGCCGAGCCTGTCCATATTGATGAGGTATGCCGAAATAGCGGTCTGCCGGTATCACAGGTCAGCAGTACCCTGGCGATGATGGAGCTTAAAGGAATGGTGAAACAGATGGGGGCGATGAGCTTTGTACTGGCTCGAGAAGCCAGAGCGGAATATCGGGTGAGGGTGGACTAGGCATTATGAAAAAGAACCTGGTTATCGTGGAATCACCGGCCAAAGCGAGAACGCTGGCTAGAATTCTGGGTAAAGAATACAACCTGAAGGCATCGATGGGCCACATCAGAGACCTGCCTAAAGGCGCGATAGGAGTGGACGTAGAAAACAGCTTCGCCCCGAAATATGTGGTGCCCCGGACCAAGAGCAAGGTGGTGAAGGAGCTTAAAGAGGCGGCGAGAACAGCAGCCGCGGTATACCTGGCCACCGACCCCGACCGCGAGGGAGAAGCCATCGCCTGGCACCTGGCTGAGGTAACCAGGTCAGACCGGAAACCCTACCGCCGCGTTGTCTTCCACGAAATAACCGAGGAAGCCATCCAGCATGCCTTCAAACAGCCGCGCTCGATAGACTTGGGGCTGGTCAATGCCCAGCAGGCACGGCGTATTATGGACCGGCTGGTCGGTTATAAAATAAGCCCGCTCCTCTGGAAAAAGGTAAGGCGCGGTCTCTCCGCCGGCAGGGTGCAATCAGTGGCGCTGAGGATTATTGTCGAGCGGGAGCGGGAGATTAATAAATTTACTCCGCAGGAATACTGGACTATCGAGGCGGAACTGGCCAGGAAAATACCCGCTGAGGCGGCGGCTGTCCGGGCCAGCCTGGTCGGCCTCAGTGACGGCACCAAGCTGGGAGTTCACAACCGCAAGGAATCGGACGAGATCTGTGACGAGCTTAGAGAAGCCAGCTACCGGGTGGCCGGGGTAAAGACAAAAAAGGCAATCCGCCGCCCTGCCCCCCCGTTTATCACCAGCACGCTACAGCAGGAGGCCTGGCGCAGGTTCCGCTTCAGCGCCAAGCAGACCATGGCTATCGCCCAGCAGCTCTATGAAGGCCTAGTGGTAGGCGATGAGGGCAGTGTGGGGCTGATTACCTATATGCGTACCGACTCCACCAGGGTCGCCCGCTCCGCCATAGTCGAAGCCAGAGAGTTCATCAGCGCCAGGTATGGCCCCGAGTTTGTTCCGGCGCACGCCCGCTCCTTCACCAGAGCGGTAAAGGGGGCGCAAGAGGCCCACGAAGCCATCCGCCCGACCCGGATTGGGCGAGAGCCTTCCCTGCTCAATCCGTACCTCAGTAAGACGCAGCTCAAGCTCTACCAGCTCATCTGGCAGAGAATGGTAGCCAGCCAGATGTCGGACGCTATATTCGATAATACCAGCGTCGAGATTGAAGCAATGCGACCCTACGCCAGCAGCAAATACCTTCTTAAGGCTTCAAGCTCGGTTATCAAGTCCCCCGGCTTTATGGCCCTCTATACCGCCAGCAAGGAGGAAGATGAAGAAGAGGAAAAGAAAAGCCCTCTGCTTCCCCGTCTGGAAAGGGGCAACCGGCTTGAGCTTATCGAGCTCTTCCCGGAGCAGCGCTTTACCCAACCCCCACCCCGTTTCACCGAGGCGTCCCTGATTAAGATGCTGGAGCAGAATGGTATCGGGCGCCCCAGCACCTATGCCACTATACTTTCCACCATTCAGGATCGCGAATATATCAACAAGGACAAGGGCAGCCTTCAGCCGACCGAGCTGGGGACTATAGTTAATGACCAGCTTACCAAGCACTTTGACAACATCGTTAATGTTGAGTTCACCGCCCGGATGGAGGAGGAGCTGGACGAGATAGGCAGCAGGAAGCGGGAGTGGGTGGATGTGCTTAAGGGCTTCTACACCCCCTTTGATGAGAGCCTTAAGAGCGCCGCCGAACTTATGGAGAAGGTGAAGCTGGCTGATGAGCAGACTGAAGAGACCTGCCCCCGCTGCAGCAAGCCCCTGGTGGTCAAATACGGGCGCTATGGGAAGTTTCTCTCCTGCAGCGGCTATCCCGAATGCAAATACACCAAGTCCTATGAGGTCAAGACCGGCGTCGGGTGCCCGGAACCGGACTGCGGCGGTGAGATAGTCGAGAAGACAAACAAGAAGAATCGCGTCTTCTACAGCTGTAACCGCTGGCCCGAGTGCAGCTTCGCCATCAATGCCAGGCCCCTCCCCCAACCCTGCCCCAACTGCGGCGGGTTGCTCACCCTGTACCGGGGCAAGCAGGCAAAGTGCGCCAAGTGTGACTATAAAGGCAAACTGGAGGAGTAACGATGGACTACCCTTCGGAACATCTGCTGGACAGCATCGAGGAAATTGCCACCATCAAGAACAGGCTCTCCCTGGGAGACCGTTCCCTGACCACTGCCCGCGGCCTCCACGTGCAAAAGAAGATCCTCCCCAATAGTGAACTGCAGTATACCGCCGGGGGCAGGCTGACGGCAAAGCTTGTCTTTGTCATAGGAGCCGACGGTGTCAAGAGTGTCAAGAAATACCAGCCGGGCGGTTGGGAATTCAAGGCCGAGGAGACGCTGGAGCTGTGCCGCACCCTGGAACGGGCCTCCCAGGCACTAGAGGGCTGGCCGCCGGAGAAGGTCCAAATATACCAGTCAGAGGAACCCATCGATAGCGATTTGGTAAACCGGGTGGCTGAGGCGAACCAGGAACACTATGAGGAGAACCATAAACAGTGGCGGCTGGGAGGCCTGCCGCGCTGGATTGAGCTGCGCGATAAATTTCTTGGCGAACTGAAGAAGGAATGGCCCATCGAGTATGTAGAATTTCAGATCAACCACAGGGGTGCCAAGTACGCCACGGCGCTGCTGCAGGAGAACATCGCTAAGGTGTACGTTACCGGCTTTATGTACGGCAGGGGCTGGATATCACCGGAGGAGCTGACCAGCGCCACCCTGCACCTGGGTGACGTGCTGGCCGGCAAGGTCAGGCACGGGCTGAAAGGGGCCCGGTCCAAGGGCATCGCCTTTGCCGATGTTCTGGCGCACATTGCTACCAGCGGCACCGTTGACGGCTGCTCAACGGAAGAAGAAAAGAGTGAAAACGCCGGAGAAGGCGAACCGATAGACAAAAGGAAGCACGACCAGTTCAATGCAACAAATCTTTAATCAATACGTAAACTACCTTGAGGCGGAGCGGAATGCTTCTCC
>DAOWDD010000011.1 GCA_030639215.1 Dehalococcoidia bacterium | reverse complement strand
GGCGCCACTGAAGCCAGCGGTCTGTTTTGCCAGTACTTCAAGGCTGACCGTTTCCGCCAGTGGTTTGCCACTGATATGGACCTTTAAGATGGCGGCTCGCCCGTTAATATCAGGTCGGTCCAGGATTACCCGACGGTCGAAACGTCCCGGACGCAGCAGGGCCGGGTCAAGTATATCCGGCCGGTTGGTAGCGGCGAGAATAATCACATTGGTATTGGTGTCAAAGCCGTCCATCTCGGTCAGGATCTGGTTAAGGGTCTGTTCCCTCTCGTCATGACCACCGCCCAGTCCGGCGCCGCGGTGACGGCCTACGGCATCGATTTCATCAATGAAGATAATGCAGGGGGTATTGCGTTTCGCCTGCTCAAAGAGGTCGCGCACCCGGGAGGCGCCAACACCAACAAACATCTCCACGAACTCGCTGCCGCTGATTGAATAAAAGGGCACTCCGGCCTCACCGGCGATTGCCCTTGCCAGCAGTGTCTTTCCGGTACCCGGCGGTCCTACCAGCAGTAGTCCTCTCGGGATACGGGCGCCCAGTTTCTGGAACTTCTCGCGCGACTTGAGGAAATCGACAACCTCGCGCACCTCCTGTTTCGCTTCCTCTGCCCCGGCGACATCATCAAAGGTTACTGTCGGGGTGGTGGTGGCGAGTCGGGCACGGCTGCGGCCAAAGTTCATTGCCTGGCTGTTGGCCCCCTGCGCCCGGCGAAACAGGAAGAACAGCAGACCACCGAAGATGATAAGGGGAAGGAAGTTTAGCATCATACTGCCCCAGTTAATGCCTGACGGAGTTACTTCCCAGTCTACTCCCTCAAGGTTAAGCCCCAGTTCCCTGAGGTCAACCAGGCTCAGCGTCCCGATTACCGCTATTAGCTCCGTGCCACTGGTGCTGGTAATCAGTAATGATTCACCATCTACGACAATCTTGTCGATCTCGCCGTTCTGGGACATGACAATCGCTTCCTCTGTGCTGATTTCCACCGGTTTATCACTTGTCATCGGTAAGAAAGAGAAGAGAGCTATAGCAACGCCCAGCATAACTATGAATATTATTAGGTTTCGACTTAAGCCAAAGTTCATTCTGCGTCCTGCCTTATGGTCGGTCATCCTTTTTTAAGCTACCTAGTAAACCAACCGCAAGTTAATTATACCAGAAATAGCCGCAAACGGGAAAAACAAGGGGTTTTCACCATTTTCTATCACTATAGCCCGTTTTTCTTACCGGTTTTCAATACAGGTAATCATTCTGTCTGGAGCAGGCTTCTGTAGGTTTCTTGCAGTAGAAGAGCGTCCTCCTCCAGGTTGGGGCTTTCGCAGATGACCAGCCCCTTGATGTCGTGGTCCTTGAACGCGCGCAGAAGTTCAACATACTCCAGGTCTGACTCTTTTAGGTTCAGGTGATTTAATTCCCCCTTCTTTCCGTAGGCAATGCCGGAGACATGGATGTGCATATTTGCCAGGGCGGTTTGCCCCAACCGCTCTTTGACCCGTTTCAGGATAGCGCTAAACTCCGCGTAGGAATTAGACTTCCCCGTCCGGGCATGCCAGTGGGCAAAGTCCAGGCAGGGGGCCAGCCCTTCCAATTCGCTGCTTAGCTCAAGTATTTCGTCTATTGTTCCGAACTGAGCAACCTTACCCATAACCTCCGGCCTAATTAAGACCCGATTATTTTCACACTTTAACTGGTCCAGTGTTTCTTTCAGGTGTTTCTTGACGGTCTGATAGGTCTCACGAGGAGGGTCATCGAGATAAAAGGCGGCGTGGAAGACAATGCTTTCCGCTCCACAGAGAGCGGCAATGCGGGCTGTCGCCAGCAGCCGCTGCTGGCTGGCCTTTATCTTTGCCGGCTCGTGGGCGTTAAAGTTCATGAAGTAGGGGGCGTGGGCGGACAGTCTTACCCCTGCTTTGGCGGCTGTCTCGGCAACCTGGTAGGCGGTAGCCTCACTCATCCTGACTCCCCGAACGAATTCCAGCTCCATACAGCCGAGCCCAAGCTCAGCGGAACGCTCGATTCCGCAGGCGGCAATCCGCAGTCCGGCGCTATGAGGAATACCGGCAGTCCCAAAAAGCAGCCCTGCCATTTATTTCCCTCTCCCCCTTGATTATTCTGAATATGATGGTATAGTATATCACAACTGTAATTAAAGGGAAGAGGATTAACCGAATGGGTTACCAAAAAATTGGTAGGCAAAAGGGCTTGATAAAATAGAATAAATTAGATACACTAAGGATAGCTGTGCCCTGGTGCTTGCCAGGGTTTATTTATAGCTAACACAACAACTTACTTATCAACTCAAAGTAGGAGCGATAAAAGGGGTACCTCGAGATTTGACAGGTGAGTTGGGGAGGTCGGCGTGACTGAGAATTTTGATATCCTTCGCTCTCGATTGGAGAGCGAGCGTAAGCTCTTAAATCATGAACTGGAGCAGCTGGAGGCCAGTGCTCCTGGTACGGATGAGAGGCGTGAGGGTAGCCCTTTCGGCAAAAGGGAGGAGGAAGCTACCGAGACCGCTGAGTTAGAGACCAGATTGGAGTTAGAGAAGCGTATCAAGGACCAGTTGATAGCAATTGAGCACGCCTTCGATAAGTTTGAAAAAGGGACCTATGGCTTGTGTGATGTTTGTGGCCAACCGATAGCCCCGGCCCGATTGGAGGCGCTTCCCCAGGCAGGCCTGTGTTTGGATTGTAAGGCCAGTCAGGCAAAGAATGCGAAAGGTAAGTAGTCTTCGGGGTGGGCGGTGGCCGAATATCGCCTTTTCCCTCATCGCTCTGTCGGTGGTGCTCGCAGACCAGTTCAGCAAAGCGTGGATAAGGTCTAACATAGCCGTAGGACAATCAGTGCCGGAGGGGGCATTTTTTCACATAACCCATAGCCAGAATACCGGCGCTGCTTTCGGCATTTTTCAGGGTCATACGTCTTCTCTAACGGTAGTCAGCTTTATTGGGGCCGGCATTATTCTGGTCTACACCTTCTATCTCTGTCGCCGCCTTCCCTTCTTAAATAACATAATAAGCAAGGCGGCTCTGGGTGCGATGCTCGGTGGCACAGTAGGTAACCTGATTGACCGAATAACCCTGGGCTATGTTACCGACTTTGTCGGTGTCGGTACCTTTCCTGCCTTTAACGTTTCCGATGCGGCAATAACTGGTGGTGTTGGTGTCTTTGCCGGCTCTTTGATATATCTCCTGATTAAGGAGAAGCAGGAAGCAGATGATAGAGACGAGGTGGACTGCCATCAGATTTGAGGACTATCAACACAGGCTAAAGGCTTGACAAAACCCCCTGGAGAAAGAACTGGATACAATCCTGCCAGTCTTCCCCTCCATTTACCTATCCCCGGTATAAGCTGGTATACTGAATGGAAGCACGCTATTTTGTTGAATGAACTGTGTTGAGTAGAGTATTTAGCTTTGTCGCTAGCGAGCCGGGAGTACGTCTTGATAGGTATGCTGCTGAAAAGTGCCCTGAGCTTTCCCGGACCCAGGCCCAGGGTCTTATTACTAATGGGCTGGTCACGGTTAATGACCACCCGGCTAAAGCCAGACTGAAGCTTGATGTCGGTGATAGGGTAAGGATTACCCTGCCCCCTCCCCCCGGCCCCCTGCTGCCTGAGGCTATCCCGCTCGATATTCTCTATCAGGATGATGACCTCCTGGTCATTGATAAGCCGGTTGGGCTGACGGTCCACCCGGCGCCGGGACACCAGAGCCACACCCTGGTTAATGCCATTCTTGCGTATGTTCCTGACCTGCCTGAGAGCGATTCGCTGCGGCCGGGAATTGTACATCGGCTGGATAAGGACGCCTCGGGGGTGATGGTGGTAGCTAAGAATAGCCGAACCCAGCTTGATTTAATTGGTCAGTTTAAGGCCCGTTCGGTAGCGAAAGCCTATCTGGTGCTGGTCAAAGGGCGGCTCACCCCGGATGATGGGGTCATTGAGGCGCCTATCGGGCGCGACATACGTAACCGGAAGCGAATGGCAGTGGTGGCTGAGGGAGAGGGCAGGGATGCATGCACTCATTATCATGTTATCCGGCACCTGGAAGACTATACCCTGCTTGAGATCAGACCGGAGACCGGCCGCACCCATCAGATCCGGGTCCACCTCTCCGCAATCGGCTATCCGGTGGTTGGCGATAGGGTCTATGGTGCGAAGTCTGACCCATTGCCGCGGCTCTTTCTCCACGCCTGCCGCCTGGGCTTTAAGCTGCCCTCCACGGGTGAATATGTAGAGTTCACCTCCAACCTGCCGCCTGATTTGGAGCGGGTGCTGGAGGATATTGGCTGAAATTTTGACACGTAAAGTGCTAGAATACTGAGAGTTTTTATAATCTCGAAATGAGAGTTTTTAGATGACTAAACCAGTTAGAGTGCGTTTTGCTCCCAGCCCCACCGGCTATCCCCATGTCGGTAATATCAGGACTGCCCTGTTTAACTGGCTCTTTGCCCGCCATAGCAGCGGCAGGTTCGTTGTCCGTATCGAGGATACCGATGTCACTCGCAAGGTTGAGGGCGCTCTAGAGGTCATCCTTAGCGGGCTTAAGTGGCTGGGGCTTGACTGGGATGAGGGCCCCGGGGTAGGCGGGGACTACGGGCCCTATTTTCAGTCACAGCGTCTCAGTTTGTACCGTGAGGCGGCCGAGCGCCTGATTAGGCAAGGGAATGCCTACTGCTGCTACTGCTCTTCCCAGCGCCTCAAAGAGATGCGGGAGGAGCAGGCCAGGCGTAAGCAACCTCCGGGCTACGACCGGCGCTGCCGTGATTTGAGCGAGGCGGAGCGGGTGCAGAAAGAGGCGAAGGGCATTACGCCGGTAGTCCGCTTCAAGACCCCGTTCGAGGGAAGGACCCGGTTCAATGACCTCATCTGGGGTGAGGTGGTGTTTGAGCACGGCACCATCGATGACCTGGTACTGCTCAAGTCGGACGGCTACCCAACCTATCACCTTGCCAATGTGGTCGATGACCACCTGATGGAGATAAGCCATGTCCTGCGGGCCGAAGAGTGGCTGTCCAGTACCCCCCGCCACCTCCTGATGTATCAGGCCCTGGGCTTTGAGCCGCCGCAGTTTGCCCACCTGCCGATGATACTGGGGGCCGACCGTGCCAAATTGAGTAAAAGACACGGCTCGGTCTCGATAACCGAGTACCGTGAGCAGGGTTACCTGCCGGAGACAATGGTCAACTTCCTCGCTCTGCTGGGCTGGTCCCTCGATGACAAGGCCGAGATATTCTCCCTGGCTGAGCTGGTAGCCAACTTTTCCCTGGAGCGGGTCAGCCGTACCGGGGCTATTTTCAACCGGGACAAGCTCAACTGGATGAACGGGGCATATATCCGCAGCTTGAGCCTTGACGACTTTACCCGACGGACGCTGCCCTTCTTGGAAAACGGCCTGCCTGCCGGGGTCAGGCGGCCGTTATCTATCGACTACATAGGGCAGGTTATGCCCCTTATCCAGGAGCGGGCCCGTACCCTGGCCGAGGTCCCGGAGCTGACCGCGTTCTTCTTCACTGATGAGCTTGATTATGAGCCCGGCCTCTTAATAGTTAAGAAGATGGACCGGGAGTCATCTGTCCAGGCACTGGAAGCGGTCAGGCAGAGGCTTTCGCCTCTACAGGCCTTTGATACCGTGTCTCTGGAGGCGGTGCTCAGGCCGCTGGCTGCCGAGCTGGAGCTGAAGACGGGGCAGCTCTTCGGCACGCTGAGGGTGGCCGTTACCGGGCGGACGGTGGCGCCGCCCCTGTTTGAGACGATGTCGGTCCTGGGAAAGGAGCGTTCGCTTGAGCGGGTTGGAGCCGCTCTGGACAAGCTGCGCAGCTTATGATATTTCCTAATTAGATAGAAATGAGGGAGGTGTAACTTGAAGGCTATTACTATTTCGGGCAGTCCGAGGAAGAACGGAAACACGGAGCTCTTAAGCCGGCACGCCTTAAAGGCAATCGAGGAGGAGGGAATAGCGACAGAGCTTATCAGTCTGGCCGGTCTGGACATCAAGCCGTGCGATGCCTGTTTTGCCTGTAAAAAAGAGGAATCATGCCCTATTGATGATGACCTGTGGCCAGTATATACCAGGATGAAGGAGGCGGATGCGATAATACTTGCCTCGCCGGTCTACTTTGGTTCGGCGACAGCCCAGATAAAGGCACTTATGGAGAGGACCGGTTATATCACCTATTGGAACGGCCGGGCTTTTGAGGGGAAGGTAGGCGGTCCCCTGGTGGTGGCGCGCCGGGCGGGTAAGAACTTTACCCTGGCGCAGTTGACCTTCTGGTTTCAGGCGATGGGGTGTTTTGTGCCCGGTTCTACGTACTGGAATGTTGCCTTCGGCAGTCACGAGAAGGGTGATGTGGAGCAGGATGAAGAAGGGATGAGAACAGCCTGGAACTTTGGTAAGAACATTGCCTTCCTGCTGAAGAAGCTGAAGGGTTAGCCTGCTTTGCGATGGACAAGTACCCTCTCAAGAAGTATCCCGTAGTCGGCGCCTGTTGCCTTAACTGCGGCCTGTGCCCGAGATACTATACCGAAGGTCCCTCAAGGTGTCCCGGCTGCTGCGGCCCGGATTTTGAGCAGAAGCACCCGTCCTGCGGCTTTATCACCTGCTGCGTCAAGCAGAAAAGCCTTGAGACATGCGCCGAGTGCGGCGACTGGAGAGAGTGCGAGAGGGTAGCCAGGCTTCTCGATTCGGCTGAGCATCAGGACTCCTTCATCTCCCACCGGCCGGTTGCGACTAACTTTGCCTTCATCGAGAAGAATGGCATCGAGGAATTTGTGCGGCGGGAAAATAAAAAGCAGGAATTTCTCCGCTATCTCCTCGCTAACTACGATGAAGGCCGTTCCAAGAGCTTCTACTGTACCAGCTGCCAGCTGGTACCTCTGGACAGGTTGAGGGAAGCAGTGGCAGGGGCGGAAACAGGGATAGCCGAGGGTACCGGAATCAAGGAGAAAGCCAGGACTATCAGGGCGGCGATTAGCAATCTAGCCGATACCCTAAAGATTGATTTAGGGTTAAGGAAGTAGTTTTATTCATCCTCACCCCCTTAATCCCCCTCTCCTTGGAAGTGGAAGGAGAGGGGGAGAGACTAGGAAAAGAGGGGCTTTATTCCCTCTTAAACACCCTTTGATAAATGGTTGATTAGTAAGAGTGAGGTGTGGTTATACGGTGGAACCAGGGTATATTGCTCTCTACCATTCCGGTGAGCTTGAGCGCCGGGCGAGAAGGCTGGAGGCGCGGCTGGCTTCCTGTGACATCTGCCCCCGGGAGTGCCGGGTCAACCGCCTTGAGGGCGAGACGGGCTTCTGCCACTCCAGCCGCCTGCCCATAGTCTCTTCATTCTGTGCCCACCAAGGAGAGGAGCCGGTCCTTTCCGGGAGCCGGGGCTCGGGGACGATATTCTTCGGCAACTGCAACCTAAGGTGTGTCTACTGCCAGAACTACCAGAGTAGCCAGGACTGGGAAAAGCAGAGGTCTAAAGAGGTGGACTTTAGCACCCTCGCCGAAGATATGCTCTATCTTCAGGATGAGCTTGGCTGCCACAATATCAATCTCATTTCACCGTCGCACTTCGTCCCGCAGATAGCCCGGGCACTCACGGAGGCGGTGCCGATGGGGCTCAAGCTGCCGCTGGTCTATAACACCAACAGCTATGACTCCATTAAGACCTTAGAGGAGCTTGACGGCATTATCAGCATCTACCTACCGGACCTAAAATACGCTTCCGATGTTTATGCCAGTCAACTCTCGGAGGCCCCAGACTACGTCGCCCGGTCCCATCAGGCAATCAAGGAGATGTACCGGCAGGTCGGCGGGCTTGTCGTGGATAAGTCCGGGCTGGCGCAGCGGGGGCTAATCGTCCGCCACCTTATTCTGCCCAACGGACTGTCCGGCAGCCGGGAGTCGCTTACCTGGCTGGCGAAAGAGATCTCCAGCCGGGTTACCATCAGTGCTATGTCGCAGTATCACCCCATACACCGGGCCCATCAGTTCCCCCTGCTCTCACGCAGCATATCGCCGTCCGAGTACCAGGAGGTGCTCAAGGTAATGGAGGAGCTGGGGCTGGAGAAGGGTTGGACACAGAAAATGGACGCTCAGGAAGACTACCTTCCCGACTTTGAGCGCGAGGGCCATCCGTTTCTATGATTGATATGGTGAGCCAGAGTAGTTAAAGCGTACCTCAGGTTTACCTTTTTCGCTTGGTAAAGGCAAAACGGATTTTTAGGCCGTTACGTTTCTTGTCCTTCTTGTTCACGTTCTTGATGAAGGTCTTCAGATCGGGAAGCTGTTTCTCAGTCATTGTGGTTTCCTTTTCTGTAGGTTGAGTAATCTGTGGTTAATTGTAACATATCCTTAAAGGTGAGGCCAAATCAGAGCTTGTTGCGAAACTCATGTTGTTTTAGGGTCGCTATCGGATGCTTTTAGGTTTTTGACGACTCTTGGTCGGCTTGGAGTTCCTGAGTGAACGGGAATACCTTGTTCAAGGCTTCGTCAGAGTCTGCCTGAGTAAAAGGTAACTCAATAGATAGTTCATTCATAGCTTCAGGTATATCACCAAGCCCAAATTGATTTGTTTCCCTTGCATTTCGCAGGAGCTCGTAATCTGCTTGTAGCTTCTCCGTCATAGCAACCTTTTCAGAAAAAGGAAGCCTGGCTAATCTTTTGTCTTTGGCTTCTCGTGCCTTTTCACGAACTTCCCAAAACTCCTTCGAGTCTTTTAGATAATAGTTGCTGCCCATCGTCAAACCTCCTCAAAATTTCGTCAAGCATGGACATATCGGCACTCTTAGCAAGCTCAATAATGTGTATCTTATCCTTCGGTCTAAAAGCTGTCAATAAGAGTACTATTAGATATTCCACTCTAACAACTTTGCTAGGCACTCCGCCTACTCTTATTCGTTGAGCTTCTTTAATAGCATCATTAAAGAGAGGGCTTATGTAGTTAGGTAGGAACTGAACAGCCATATCAGCCATGTAGATATAAACATCCTTTATCTGATTACCTTTCTGCCGATAGTAACT
>DAOWDD010000131.1 GCA_030639215.1 Dehalococcoidia bacterium | reverse complement strand
GGAGGTGGTGTTGACCGGGGTCAGGATTGGCTCCTATTGCGATAACGGGGTTGCCCTGGTGGGTTTGCTTGAGCGTATTCTGGCGGAGACCGGTGTGGAAAGGCTAAGGCTGTCCTCGCTTCAGCCCGGTGAGGTTTCCCCCGAGCTTATCGCTCTCTGGCGTGACGGGCGGCTGTGTCCTCACTTTCACCTCTGCCTGCAGAGCGGTAGTGATAGTGTTTTAGGTAGGATGAAGCGGCGCTATTCTACTGCTGACTTTGAGCAGGCGGTGTCCTTCATCAGAAATATGGTGCCCGGGGTGGCTATCACTACCGATGTTATGGTCGGTTTCCCCGGCGAGGCTGGCAAAGAGTTTGAGGAAAGCTATCGCTTCTGCCGCCGGATGGAGTTTGCCCGCATTCATGTCTTTTCCTACTCACGCCGTAACGGCACCGAAGCCTCCCGGTTTCCCGACCAGGTTGGTGATAAGGTAAAAAAGGAGCGGGCAGGTAGGATGCTGGCGCTGGCCCGGGAGAGCGCCAGGAGCTTCAGCCGGCGGTTCCTGGGCAGAACGCTCGCGGTACTCTTCGAACAGCGCTCAGGTGGTGTCTGGTCCGGTCTCACCGCTAACTACGTCAAGGTGTATGCTAAGAGCAGCAGTGATTTGACCAACAGACTTAAGCCGGTAAGGCTGGTGGAGGTTTATAGGGAGGGGGTGTGGGGAGAAATAGTAGAATAGCTGAAGAACCTGAAAAAGGAATCTATCAATTGCGGCAGTATCTAGAGGCGTTTCTCGATATTGAGACGACCGGGCTTTCCCCTGAAAATGGTGAAATCGTGACATCTCTCAATAATAACTAATAACCTAACCGTTATTTCTTCTGCTATGTGAGTTCTTTACCGGATTACAGGATTCGCAGGGTACCTTAGTCTGGCAGAGCCCGCAACCGACTATACCCACTTCGTACTCCTTGCGCAGGTAAACAATGTCATTATGCATATACGTTTCACACTTTACCTTATCGTGCCCTTTTTTGGTGATAGCCGTAGCGGGACAGCGGACTATGCAGGCTTTACAGCTATCGTCGGTATAGAAGAGACAGTTTGAGTATGGGTTTTCGGCTGTCCTTGGACTTGCCGGTAGCGCGAGGTCGGTGACCACACTGCCGCAGCGGTGGGCGACGCCGCGCTCGGTAATGAGGCTGCTCCCAAGGCTGAAGGTACCCAACCCGGCGGCATAGGCAATGTGCCGCTCTGACCAGTTTGAGTAGTCTCCCTGCTTATTGGTGTCGATACTGAAGTATGGCTGTAAAATCGGTGCCGCTGCCAGATATCCTATCTCGGCGAGTATTTCTACCAGGTGCCTGCGCAGGGCATCATTGAATTCCTCACCGTACCAGCGGGTGTATGCCCAGCGACGGGTGGGGATAAGTGCCTCGTTACGGTTAGACTTGCGGGTCTTGTCCGCAATGGGCAAAATCCAGCTTATGACGGAGAGGCGGGCGGGCATATCTTCCGGGGTTTTGCTATAGGCTCGGGCTAGTGCCTGGCGGGGGGTGAGATGGGTGGGGGCAATAATAGTCTTGTAATCAGTAAAGATAGGGTCGTCACCGTCGGCAAACTGTACCAACGGCTCGTCGAAGATGATATCGTCTTTAGTAAATGGTAGGCGGTTAGCCGGACTGGTGCTGATAAACACCTTGACTTCACCCTCAATGAACCGTGCCATCTCGGCTTCAGGCCGCCCTCTTATTTTCGGCAAGAGCATTACCCCTTCTTAGTTATCTAATGTTCATTCCCAGTACCACTGAGTTCTCCATCTGCTGCTGGGGGATGTGCCAGTACTTCTTCAAAAGTTCGTCCTTGTTGGCTAGGAGCTTAAAGCCGTGCTTCCGGTAGAGGACGATTGCCCAGCAGGCATCAGCCCAGGTGCCCACCAGCAGGCGGGGGGTTTTCGCCAGCCTTTTCGTATTATCTATCAACTGGCTGGCGATACCCAGTCTCTGCCACTGGGGCAGTACGTAGAGATGGCGGATGAGGGTTACTTCCTTGAACGGTTGAAACCCGATTACCCCGGCGAATTCACCCTTTACCTGCCAGCCGAAGAAGGTCATCTCCTTCATCTCTCGCTCAAGCTCTTCCATAGACATATAGGGCTGAGGGTAGCAGTCAGCCGGTATCACCCCCTCATAGGCTTTAGCCGCCTCATTGATGATGAAATATATTCTCTCAATATCACCGGGGTGGCAGGTATGAATCATAATACTGATATTCTAAGGTAAACAGGAAGTGAAGGCAACTCGGTGTGCTCGTCTATTTGACTGGTACGCGCCACTTCTTCTCTTGCCATTACGGGTCGAAGGCGCGGCAGTCTTTCTTAAATACCCCTTAGTGTGAGCGTAGTCATGGCAGTCCTGGTTTCATTGTAGCAATTCTTCAATCTGTGCCATTGTTGGCCGAAGGGTAACGATGTCCGCCCCGGCATGGTATAAG
>DAOWDD010000133.1 GCA_030639215.1 Dehalococcoidia bacterium | reverse complement strand
GCTTGCCGCAAGCACCACTATCGAGAGTATCTGTGCTTGGCTCAAGCCAAAGGCAAAGTATACAGCGGCATCGCGCAGGAAGCCGATACCGATACGCCAGGCTGAGTACATAATGAAGTAAACCAGGAACACCGAACCAGCCGGCTTGAGTCGCCCCGTAAGCCTGAGCAGTATTACGAAGCAGACAAGGGCAAATACAGTTTCGTAAACCTGAGTGGGGTGGAGGGGTATGTTGAGCGGGGCATAACTGTTAGGGTGGGTGTAGACCACGCTCCAGGGCAGCCAGTCCGCCGCCGGCAGACCCCAGCAACAACCGTTTACCAGGCAGCCCACCCTGCCGATAGCCTGGGCCAGTATAATCCCCGGCGCTATCAAGTCGGCAACGGAGAAAAAGTCCCGTACTCTTTCCTTACCGCGGCTGCTGAAGCGGAGATAGAGCCAGATACCCAGGGCGGCGCCGATAATGCCACCGTATATCGCCAGCCCACCGCCGCTGAAGATCTCCGCTGGGTGCTGCACATAGTAGTGCCACTTCTCCAGGACATGGACTAACTTGGCGCCTGCTATTCCTGAGGCAATACCGACCGGGGCTAACATAATATCGGGAGGGACGGTAAGCGTTTCCTTTATCCTCGATATCTGGTGGTATGCCCAGAGGACAACCGCGGCTACCGCCAGCGAGACAATGATGCCGTACCACCTGACTTCATGTGAGCCTATCGCGAAGGCTACCGGATCAATGTTTATATTTATCATTCAGTTGGTTTTCTTTCGGCCTGCTATCAGTCCATCGAGTAGCACCAGAGCGGCACGCTTGTCCAGTGGTTTGTTATTGTTGCCGCACTTGGGTGACTGAATACAGCTGGGGCAGCCCTCCTGGCAGGGGCACTCCTTGATTACCCTTAGTGTAGTTTGCCATAGTTCTCTGGTTAAGTCAAAGCCCTTCTCGGCAATGCCGATACCGCCGGGGTGGGCATCATAGATGAATATCTGGGCTCTGCCGGTATCGGGGTGGAGGGGGGTAGAAACGCCGCCGATGTCATTGCGGTCGCAGAGGGCAAACAGGGGCAAAATGCCAATCGCAGCGTGCTCAAAGGCGTGCAGTCCACCGGCCAGGTCCAGTCCTTCTTCCTCCAGCCGTGCCATGGCCCCAGGGGGCAGGTCAAACCACAGCGCCACCGTGGCAAAGTGCTGCGACGGCAGCTCAAGGGATTCCTCACCGATTACCTCCTCGGTGAACTGCGCCTTCTTCTTGAAGCCGACTACGGTGGTAGTAACCTCCACTTCACCCAGGAATACCTTTACCTGTCCGTAGTTTCTATTGTGAATTGTCCTGGTAATGCGTAAATCGGTGATTTCTCTGGCCTGGGTGTAGTAGGCGGCGGTGGTCGGCTCGGCATAAGCGGTGTGGCCGGAAAGGTCGAGCCTGGTCACCAGGTAGGACTCTCCCTGGTGGAGGTAGATGGCGCCAGGGTGTATCTGAAAGAAGGCTACGCTTGACTCTACCGTCTCCAGCAGGGAGTCTGTTTGAGCATCAATAATGGCATAGCTCTCGCCGCTAGTGGAACGGATGTTTACACCCTGGGCCGGATAGCTGACGGCCGGGGAGAGGTACCACCTGCCTCTTCGCTCGCGGAGTAAGCCCCCTCTCTCCAGCACTTCCCTTTCCCGGCTGAAGGTGGTACCGAAAAACTGCTCATCACTTTCACTGAGCGGCAGCTCCCAGGCAGCGCACAGCAGGTGGTCCCCTAGAATATAGGGGTTAGCCGGGTTGACCAGGGCATTCTCAAAGTTCTTCTCGAAAAAGTGGCCGGGGTGGTGCATCAGGTACTGGTCGAGGGGGTTGTCCAGGGCAATCAGAAAGCTTAATGATTTGCTCTCCCCCCGCCCGCTCCGGCCCGCCTGCTGCCAGGTGCTGGCAATGCTTCCCGGGTAGCCGGTAAGCACAGTAGCTTCCAGGTCGCCGATGTTTATCCCCAGCTCGAGAGCATTGGTGGCGACTACGCCCATCAGCTCGCCGTTGAAGAGCTCCTGCTCTATCCGGCGGCGGTCTTCGGGGAGGTAGCCGGCACGGTACGGCTTGATTCTTTCACTCAGGCTGCGGCTGCTCTGGGCAAGCCGCCGCTGTGAGTAGATGTAGATAAGCTCGGTAAGCCGGCGGGTGCGGGCGAAGGTAAGGCTGCGGATATGCCGGCTCACCAGGCTGGTAAACAGCTCAGTTGCTTCGCTGTTGGCACTGCGCCGCATACTCTTTGCCTCATCTATTAAGGGGGGATTCCAGAAGACAAAGTCCTTCTCGCCCTGCGACGAGCCGTCGCTGTCCACGAGGCTGAAGGGTACCCCGACCAGCCTCTCGATGTGCTCAGTGGGGTTGGCTATCGTCGCCGAGCAGCAGATGAACCGGGGGTCCGAGCCGTAGAGACGGCAGAGGCGGCGCAG
>DAOWDD010000070.1 GCA_030639215.1 Dehalococcoidia bacterium | reverse complement strand
CTTGCTTGGGAAGCAAGAACTCTACCGCTGAGTTACACCCGCCCAAATCATATCTATTTTAACTCTAAAACTAATAGGTGTAAAGGGGTTGTGTTAGGGGGGAGTGACGAGGAAGCCTGTTAAAGTGTATCATAGTGTAGAGTGTTTGCTGTGTACCTGATATGTACCTGCCGTAGCTATTATGGATAGGGGAGGGCCGGGTAGTGTTAGAGTCAGGCGCGCTGTCTGAGGCGGTTATTCTGGTTGGCGGCCAGGGGACAAGGCTCAAGCCGCTTACCTGTTATCTGCCCAAGCCGATGCTGCCGGTATTGAATCACCCCTTCCTGGAACATACCATCACCTATCTTAAGGGATACGGGGTCGGTGATATCACCCTGGCGTTGAACTATCTACCTGAAGCCATTCAGGGCTGTCTCGGTGACGGCAGCCGGCTGGGGGTATCGCTTAACTATGCGGTGGAGGCTAGCCCCCTGGGTACTGCCGGGGCGGTAAAGAATGCCGAGCGGTATCTGGACAGCACCTTTGCCGTCTTAAACGGGGATATTTTCACCGACCTTGATATCACCGATATGCTTGCCTTCCACCGGCGTAAAGGGGCGAAGGTGACCATCGCCCTAACCCGGGTGGATAACCCCTCCGCCTTCGGGGTGGTTGAGACCGATAGTGACGGCAGGGTCGAGCGCTTTACCGAGAAACCGGGCCCGGAGCGGATAACCAGCAACTGGATAAATGCCGGCACCTACATTATTGAGCCGGAGGTCTTAGGGTATGTCCCGGAAAACAGTCACTATATGTTTGAGAGGGGGCTTTTCCCGCTGCTTCTTGAGCTGAATGAGCCGGTGTACGGCTACCCCTTTAGCGGCTACTGGCTTGATATGGGAACGCCGGAGAAGTATTTATGCTTAAACTGTGACCTTCTGTTGAATAAGGTAAGTAACCACCTTATCCCGGGCCTGGGCAGGGAGAGTATTTCCTGTGGGGAAGATGTAATTATCCACCCTTCGGCCAGGGTAACGGGGCCGGTGGTAATCGGCAGCAGGTCTCAGATAGGCCGGAGAGCATCTATTACCGGGCCTATCGTTATCGGCGCTGACTGTTACCTCGGAGAGGACGCCGGAATCGAGGAGGCTATCCTGTGGGATGGCGTCAGCATTGGCGCCGGTGCCAGGCTAAAACAGTGCATCGTTGGCACTAGTTGCAGAATAGCGGGCGGTGAGCAAGTCGTTGACTGTGTCGTAACTCAGGGCGATAGTGGACTGCCGAACAGGGGACGGCTGAGGGTTGATTGAGCAGCCTGGCAGCCCGGTTGATTTTATATCTATATCATGAAGGAGGGTTAGATGTCTGAAGAGCTTGGGCAGGTTGAGAAGCCTTCGGTCGAGGAGTTTAAGGAGGGTAGAAGGTTATACTTCGTCCCCCTTATTTATTGTGGTAAGGAGTCCCCCGATGAGTATCTCGATAAATTTTACCGGTACTGGAACCAGGTCGAAGACCAGGTGAGCGCCTTGGAGCTCAAGCTGGGAAAGGTGAGTAGAATATACCATGAGTTAGTCCCGGTGGGTGGTGAAGGTGGAGTTAAGCTGGTAAAGGAGTTCAACGATAAGAGCTATCAGGTTGTTAAAAACAGATTGGATAAAGGGGCGCAGATGGAGGCTGCTGAAGAGGACGAGCTTTTAACGGAGCTGATGGACTGGAGTCGGTGCCTGGCCGTCGGGCTACAAAACCAGGGGGTATTTACCCGAGTCTATCAGTCTTATACCGAAGTAAGCAAGAAGAGGAATGAATATATCGCCGGGCATATTGACGAGACGCTCAAGGCGGATGAAATCGGAATACTGTTTATGAGAGAGGGGCACCAGATTCAATTTCCCCGGGATATCCAGGTATTCTATGTCTCTCCCCCGGCGCTGGATGAGATTGGACGCTGGCTTAGAGACCGCGAAACCCAATCAGAGCAGACGCAAGATCAAGACGCTTAGAGCGGTGGGGGCCGTTTTGTATTCAGGGACTCGTCACATTCCACAAAAAAGTGGAGGGCACCTCTTTTGGTGTCCTCCACTTTATAGTTTCCTAACTTCACTACCCGGTTAATCCTCAAACCCGACTTACTTGCGGTTACCTGCGCCGCAGCGGGACCTCTTTTTAAGGCTACCCCATTTCACTAGCTCGAGTCAGGTCTGAGTTCCACCCGCCCCGCCATCTGCGGGGCACTCTCTGTCAACCTGCCAAACTCCGTATCTCGCATGAAGCCTCATAAGCACACCTCCTTGGGTAAAATCCGTCAGGCTCTGCTTGGCCTCTATCTTCATATAAGCACATTATCCGGTGATTGTCAAGGGGGTGCTGGCAGCTATCCTCGAGGTGAGTTTACGAGTAATCGGTGTTGTAATAAGATACGAGGTTTGGTATTCTTTTAGGGCTAAAGAAAATATCCCTCTCTTAAAGAAAGTATTTTTGTGTTTCCGTTTTTGTCCAGTGTCGCTCTGGTCTCATTATCCGGGGTTATGATGCCCGGTCCTATGTTTGCCGTCGCCGTAGCCAGGAGTTACAGGTCCGAGTTTGTCGGCTTAAAGATAGCGCTGGGGCACGCTATTGTCGAAGTCCCCCTGATGCTGCTGATATACTTCGGCTTCGGTCGTTTCTTTGAAAGAGAGCCGGTCCAGATTACCCTGTACCTGGTGGGTGGGGCTATCTTGATATGGATGGGCATCAGTATGTTCAGAAAAAGGGGTAGTGTAATAGAAAGGGGCAGAGACCTGCCTTACCGCTCGGTTGTGGCCGGGGTGGCTACCAGCCTGTTAAACCCGCTTTTTTTCCTGTGGTGGGCAGCCGTGGGCAGTATGCTCATCATGAAGTCCCTGACTTTCGGTTTCATCGGGTTTGTCCTGCTGATTACCGTTCACCTGCTGTGTGATTTCGGCTGGCTCACTTTTATTTCCGTTCTTGTCTACCGGACCAAATCACTCTGGGGAGGCAAGGTGCAGGTGGGGTTGCTTGCTGCCTGCAGCCTGCTGCTTATCGGCTTCGGCGGCTGGTTTCTCTCGTCGGGCTTCCGGCTGGTAGCTTAGGCTTCGGCATTATTACCTTTAAGAAACCGTGTCTGATATCGGGAAATAGACCGATTCGACGAAAGGGGGGTAGGTTATGAGTATGGGCTATGTTTATGACCCCATCTATCTAAAGCATGATACCGGTAAGCATGTCGAAAACGCTCAGCGGTTGGTGGCAGTTATGACCCGTCTGGAAGAGAGTGGGCTCAAGCAGCAGCTTGCCTGTATCAAGCCCCGGGCAGCTACTGCTGAAGAGATAGCCCTGGTGCATTCCCCTTATCTTATTGCCCGCATTGAGGCGATGGCGAAGAAGGGCGGCGGTCGGCTGGATGCCGATACCGTAATGTCAGCAGACTCCTACCAGGTAGCCCTTTATGCTGCCGGCGGCCTGGTTAGGGCTGTGGAGGTGGTCCTGGATGGGGGTGGCAGCGTCTTCGCCCTGGTCAGGCCACCGGGGCACCATGCTACATCCACTCAGGCGATGGGCTTCTGTCTTTTTAACAATGTGGCTATTGCGGCCAGGTATGCTCTGAGCAAATACAAATTGGAACGTATCGCTATTATCGATTTTGATGTGCACCACGGTAACGGTACCCAGGATATCTTCTATGATGAGCCCCGGGTGCTCTATATCTCGACCCATGAGTCTCCCCTCTACCCGGGGACAGGTAGTATGGAAGAGACCGGCAGCGGGGACGGCGAGGGGACCACAATTAATATACCACTGCCGGCCGGCAGCAGCGATACCGAGTATCTGGAGGCCTTTGAGCAGGTAGTCGTCCCGGCGGTCAGGCGTTTTGCCCCCCAGCTTATCCTGGTCTCGGCGGGCTACGACCCCCACTGGTCGGAGAGGCTGGCTATGATGGAGGTGAGTGTCACCGGCTTTGCCCGGATGGCGGGCGTCATCAAGGGGCTGGCTGATGAGTTATGTGACGGCCGGCTTGTCTTTGCCCTGGAAGGGGGCTACTCTCTTGATGCTTTGGCGGCTTCGGTCAGGGCTACCTTTGATGTGCTTCTGGGTAACACCGGTATCGAAGACCCGCTGGGGCAGCCGGAGCCTGGCTTTAGGGTACACGAATTTGAGCCGCCGGATATTACTCCTCTCATCGAGCAGGTAAAGCGGTTACATAACCTGCCCTAGCCGTTTATAAGGGAGCAGCTTAGAATTATAAGGGTTGACTGAAGGGGCTAAACCCTTTGAAAATTGTTCCTTCTTCTCTTCAGCCTTAGCTTTTTCCTATTCGGAACATCTTG
>DAOWDD010000118.1 GCA_030639215.1 Dehalococcoidia bacterium | reverse complement strand
CCTTCGGTAATGTCCTCCGCGGAATCAGCCTTTACCAGCTTAATCTGGCGGCCTAAAATCCCCCCTGCTGCGTTTAGCTCCTCAACGGCGATTTCGGTTCCCCGCATGGCACTTTTACCAACATCGGTGTCAAAGGCGCCGATATAGCCACATACCCAGGGTTCTTCCGTTGCTGGAGCTGCTGGCCCGGCACAGCTGCTTACTAGGGGTATACTTATTGCCAGCACTGCCACCAAGCCGAAACCAATAATTATCTTGAGTAATCCTCTCTTCTTCACCTGAGTTCCTCCTTACTTAGCAAGATTTTGTCCGTCTAATCTCGGGTTTACTGTTTTAGCCTGGGCGGGGTTCTATACCATCTTTCACCTCCTACCTAGCGTGCTATTCCTTAATAACAGAAACCAGGTACCAGGGATAGCATAATATTGTTAGCAGCACTCACTAATCTATATACTATTATTCAGTATACTACTATTATTATACTACGCTCTGTCAAGTGTTTAAGACAGTGATGTCACCGCCATTCTACAGGACTGTCTCCTGTGGGCCTAATCTCCGGGGGCAGGATGCAAGTGTGACAGGGATTCTCTGGTATTTTATGATAAGAAATGTTAACCTTGGGTGCCTGATGATGTATAGGAATTATCGAAGGTCCCGCCTCAACCCGATATGGGTCTTAATAGGAACAAACGTACTGCTGTTTATCGTTACCCTTACGGCGCCCGGGATTATTCTATTTGGCGGGTTAATGCCGGCCGCTGTGGCAGCGAGGCCCTGGACGGTACTGACCTGTCTCTTTCTCCACGGTGGTATAGGGCATATTCTGGGTAATATGATTACCCTCTACTTCTTCGGCAGGTACCTGCGCGCACTGGTCGGAGACAAGAGATTTCTTATCGTTTACTTTATCGGGGGAATACTGGGCAGCGTTTGCTACATACTCCTGGCGCCACCCCTCTCCATCTCTATCGGTGCCTCAGGGGCGGTCTTTGCTGTCGGGGGTGTACTGGCTGTGATGAGGCCAAAGCTTAAGGTACTGGTCTTTCCCATCCCTGTCCCGGTGCCCCTCTGGGCGGCAGTTATTGGCGGCTTTGTGATAATCTCTTTTTTCCCGAATGTGGCGTGGCAGTCCCACCTTGGGGGGCTGGTCTTTGGCCTGGTGATGGGCTACTTCCTGCGCAAGCAGGAACGGCTCTACCGTTAACCCCGGATGCAGGTTATCCCAGGTATGGCCCCGGAGCTAGGGGCAAAAACCTCAGGGTCAATCCAGGCAGACCTCGTCCCGATACCCCGGCACCGATATCTTCCAGCCAGTCTTTTCCTTGAGGAATTCGGCAAATTGATAAGCTGATTCAGGTTCGCCATGGGTAACGAACAGGTGTCTGGGTGGTCTCTTAAGACCGGATAGCCATCGGAAGAGTTCGCTCCTGTCTGCGTGGGCCGAGAAGCCATTTATCTGGGCGATAGTCGCTCTAACCGGGTGTATCTGTCCCAGTATCCTTACCCTTCTAGCGCCATTAATAATCTGCCTGCCCAGTGTGCCTGCTGCCTGGTAGCCCACGAACAAGATAGTGCTCTCGCCTCTGGATATGTTTGCTACCAGGTGGTGCTTCACCCTTCCGCCGACACACATCCCGGAGCCGGCTATTACCATCACCGTCCCCGTTACATGGTTTATTGCCTTGGACTCTTCAACGCTGCTGACCATCTTAAGGCCGGAGAAAGCAAAGGGTGATTTTCTCCGCCGGACCAGCTCTGCCATCTCCTTATCGAAGAGTTCCGGGTGGTTCCTGAACACTTCTGTGACGCTTACTGCCATGGGGCTGTCAACAAAGACCAGCAGGTGCGGTATAAGGTTCTCAATCTGCAATTTGTTCAGGTAGTACAGTAGTTCCTGGGCCCGCTCAAGGGCAAAACTGGGCACGATTATGTTTCCTCCCCGCATCATTGTCGTGTTGATGACCTCACTTAGCCTATCGTCTATTTCCCGGGTGTCTTCGTGAAGTCTATTGCCATAGGTGGACTCAACCAGGACATAGTCCGCCTCACTGAAAAGGGTGGGGTCTTTTAGAATCGGCTTGTCCCACCTGCCGACGTCTCCGGAGAAAAGGACTGTTCCCTGTTCACCGTTTTCACTCAGTCTGACTATTATCATTGACGAGCCGAATACGTGACCGGCGTCGTGGAAGGTTGCTTCAGCATCATCACCTATCTGGACCGGGTTGCCATAGTCCACCGGTGAGAACAGGGAGAAGGTAGCCAGGGCATCTTCCGTGGTGTAGAGGGGAAGCTCAGGGTGAGTCCCCTTTCTTCTTTCGCGCTGGTGCCTTTTCCGCTTGAATTCGGCGTCTTCTTGCTGCAGGCTCGCCGAGTCAAGGAGCATGATCTTAGCAATCTCCGCGGTGGCTGCGGTGCAGTAAATCCTGCCGCGGAAGCCGTCCTTGACCAGTTTCGGCAGTAGCCCACAATGGTCGATATGAGCGTGCGTCAGGAGGATGGCATCCAGGCTGTCCGGCGGGACGGGACAAGGTGCCCAGTTTCTCGACCGGAACTTCCTCTCCTGGTAAAGCCCGCAGTCAACCAAAAGCCGGCTCTGCCTGGTCGCCAGCAGATAACAAGACCCCGTGACGTTCCGGGCAGCGCCGAGGAATTTCAGCTTAATCTGCATATGGTTTCCCCTTGTGAATGCGCTCTGGTCAGGCGGCACTAAAGTTTCTCAATATGATGGATGGTATCAGGAAGAATTCCAGGTGGGGGGAAGAGGTTCTGATCTAACGGTTACTTTGGTAAAGCATCCCTACCCGTAATTTCTTGCTTCAGATACCACCTCTGGACGGCCTCAACAACCTCGCCAATGGTATCGCAGGCCCTTAGTAGCTTGAAGTCATCTTCAGAGATAAAACCTCTG
>DAOWDD010000028.1 GCA_030639215.1 Dehalococcoidia bacterium | reverse complement strand
GCCCGACCAACGGCTATCACTACCCCCCGGGATCGAGAAGAGAAAAGCCGCTCTCTGCATCCCTGACCCGTACTGCCTTCACACCGAGGATCTCATAGAGGACGACCTCTCCCACCAGCCAGGTCTCAACGCCGGGTCTCAGGCATCCGCTCATGGTCTGTCCCGACCGGCCCAGTGCAGCGTGGATGTGCAGGACCGGCTTACCGTCTTCATCGGGGGCGAGTACACCAACCCCCACCACCTCGTGTGCGCCGTCAACAGGCAGAAGCATCGGCTGTGGGGGCATCTCCTGCGGACACCGCGGGCCAACAACGACTTCACCACCCCCGATACCACCGACTAGAACGGCATGCCCTACCGATACCCCATTCTCCTCAGCAAAACGCTCGATGCACCCGGGCACCACATCACCATGCTCCAGCCGAATTACAAAGACCCTGCCCATCTTTCCCTGACATGCCTTCATCAGAAGCCTCCTCACTTTCTACCGGCGGAAAGTGCCTGCCAGTCACCCCAAGTGCAAGTACGAACCGTCAGGACAATCGACGCAAACCGGTAACCGACACTTTAGTTGAGCCCTAGAGTTTTGTCAAGGCTAACAGCCACCAGCACAACTCATTGACTTTTGACTCTATTGACTGGTAGAATAAGCGAGATAAAGGTTAACGCCTCACTTACTACATTCCACCTACGTAGCTAACCGGGCTGAGCACTCTTTCCAGCAGGTCCCGGTTCAAAATTTGTTCCAGAGCAGGGTTTTCAATGAAGATTGCTATTAGTGGTAAAGGCGGAGTGGGAAAGACTCTGCTATCCGCTCTACTCTGCAAGGAGTTCGTTCAGTCAGGATACTCGGTTATCGCTATCGATGCTGACCCTGATGCCAACCTGGCAGCCACTCTCAATTTCCCGCACCCGGAAGAGGTAACCCCGATATCCGAGTTGAGTAGCCTCATCGAGGAGAGGACAGGAGCAAGACCCGGCCAGGCGGCAGCCTTCTTTAAATTAAACCCCAAGGTCGACGACCTGCCGGAAAAGTATTCTCTGAAACATAACGGCATCAGGTTAATGGTAACGGGGCGGATTAAAAAGGGTGGCACCGGCTGCTACTGTCCGGAGGGTACTTTGTTACAGGCCCTGCTTACCCACCTACTTGTGCAGAGGGATGAGGTGGTTGTTCTGGATATGGAGGCCGGAATAGAACACCTGACCCGGGGGACAGCCAGGGCAGTAGACAGGCTGATTATAGTAGTGGAACCGGGCAGGCTGAGTATTGATACGGCCCACCGGATTGGTAAGCTGGCCGAAGATATCGGTTTGGAGAATATCGCTGTGGTCGGCAACAAGATTCGAGGCCGGCAGGATAAGGAGCAATTAGCAGCAAGTCTGGTCGGCTTTAATCTGCTCGGCTTTATCCCCTATGACCGGGCAGTGGTGGAAGCAGAGATGGCTAACCTTCCTGTTCTTGATGCCAGCCCCCAGATTAACCGGGAGGTGAGAAGTATCTATCAGGCACTGCTTGCAACAGAGGATACCAATTACGACAAAACGCAAAATGTGAACAAAGGGCACGAGTCGGGGGCGGCGAAATCTTAGTTCTCTATTCTAATGGAAGCTACCTATCACTCGGCGCAAAGAGAACAAGAGAGGACCAGAATAACTAGCCAATTGGAAGTTTCTATAAGCAGAACCAAACATAAAGTCATGGCATAAGGAGGGACAAATGGCCTACAACGCGGTGGAAATGAAGGACTGGCAGATCTCAGAGGCAGCGGAGGAGAATATGCCCACTCCTGAGGAGTGGCGGGAAAGACTGAAACTGGAAAAGGATGAGGTTATTCCCTACGGAAGACTGTGCAAGCTCGACTTCATGAAGATTATCGAACGCCTCAAGGGCAGACCGGACGGCAAATACATTGAAGTAACCGCCATAACGCCGACACCGCTGGGAGAAGGCAAGAGTACCACTTCGTGCGGGCTTATGGAGGGCATGGGCAAGCGAGGCCTGAACGTAGGTGGCTGTCTCCGCCAGCCCTCGGGTGGTCCTACCATGAATATCAAGGGCACTGCCGCCGGCGGCGGTAACGCCCTGCTAATTCCCTTGACCGAGTTCTCTATGGGGCTCACCGGTGATATCAACGACATTATGAATGCCCACAACCTGGCTATGGTTGCCCTGACCGCCAGGATGCAGCACGAGCGCAACTATAATGATGAGCAACTGGCCAGGCTGACCAAGATGCGCCGCCTGGATGTTGACCCCACCCGGGTCGAGATGGGCTGGATTATGGACTTCTGTGCGCAGAGCCTGCGCAACATCGTAATCGGCCTCGGCGGCCGTACGGACGGCTTTACCATGCAATCCAAATTCGGCATCGCCGTCAGCTCCGAGTTGATGGCTATGCTGTCTATCGTCAGGGACCTAGCCGACCTGCGGGAAAGAATGGACAACATCACTGTAGCCTCCGACAAGAAAGGCAACCCGATTACCACCGGTGACCTGGAAGTAGGCGGCGCTATGACCGCTTGGATGCGCAACACCATCAATCCCACGCTGTGCAGCACGGTAGAGTACCAGCCGTGTATGGTCCATGCCGGTCCCTTTGCCAATATCGCGGTAGGCCAATCCTCCATCATAGCCGACCGCATCGGGCTCAAGATGTTTGACTACCACGTTACCGAGAGTGGTTTCGCCGCCGACATTGGCTTTGAGAAGTTCTGGAATGTCAAGTGCCGCTACAGCGGACTCAAGCCGCATGTCTCGGTGCTTACTACCACCATTCGGGCGCTGAAGATGCACGGCGGTGGCCCCAAGGTGGTCGCCGGTCTGCCACTGCCCGAGGCCTATACCAAAGAGAACCTGGGGCTTCTCGAGAAGGGCTTACCCAATATGCTGCACCTTATCGGCGTTATTCGAGAGTCTGGCATCAACCCGGTGGTGTGCATCAACTGCTTCAGCACCGATACCAGGGATGAGATTGCTATGGTGAGAAAGGCAGCTGAAGCGGAGGGGGCGCGCTGTGCGGTATCCACTCACTGGGCTGACGGTGGTGACGGTGCTCTGGAGCTGGCTGATGTGGTCAAGGAAGCCTGTGAAGAGGAAAATAAATTCCGCTTCCTCTATCCCAACGAAATGAAACTAAGGGAGCGGGTGGACAAAATCGCCAAAGTAGTCTACGGGGCCGACGGCGTAGCCTGGTCCCCTGAGGCCGAGGCTAAGGCCAAACGGTTCGAGGCTGATGCTAAATATGATGAGTACACCACTATGATGGTAAAGACCCATCTCAGCCTCACGCATAACCCGGCCTTGAAGGGTGTCCCCAAGGGATGGACTCTGCCGATTCGTGACGTACTGATTTACTCCGGTGCCAAATTCCTCTGTCCCTGCGCCGGCACCATCAGCCTGATGCCGGGAACCTCTTCCAACCCTGCCTTTAGAAAGGTCGATGTCGACGTCAAAACAGGCAAGGTAATGGGCCTCTTTTGATTACTTCTGGCTCTTGATAACATTGGAGTTAGATGAAGAAAGGTACGACTTACAAAAAAGTGACGGTTCATTTTGAACCTGATAGCGTCAACATTATCGTGGAGAGGGGGGCTAGCCTGCTTCAAGCGGCTATCGACGCCGGTGTGCATATTACCGCTTCCTGCGGAGGAGCCGGTGTCTGTGGCACCTGTAAGGTCCTGATTGAAAAGGGGGAGGTGGAAAGTAGTCGCAGCGAGAAGCTCTCTCAGGAAGAGTGGGAGCAGGGTATGCGGCAGGCCTGCCAGAGCAGAGTGCTCACCGATTTGACTGTTAATGTCCCGGTAGAGTCAAGGCTGGAGACAGCGGTAGTAAGCAGGGAGATAGAGATGGTGACCGGCGCTGCCGGTCCTGCTGAGGCGATAGCTACCGGTTGGAGGTTTAAGCCCCCCCTAAACAAATGTTATGTCGAACTACCACCGCCAACCTCAGCAGATAATACCTCGGACCTGTCTCGGTTGTTGAGGGGCTTAAAGAAAAAGTGCACCCTTAACTATGCCGGAGTAGACCTTGATGTAGTAAGAAAGCTGCCCCGGGTCCTGCGCAGGAAAAAGTATCGGGTCACCGCCACTACCCTGGTCCAGGCGGTCAAGACAAAAGCCGACAAGCGCAAGCCCACAATAATAAACATAGAACCGGGAAACACCAGCCAGAAGCACTTTTCGTTAGCCTTCGACATCGGGACAACTACCATCTGCGGACAGCTGCTGGACCTAAACCGGGGTAAGGTGATCGCCGAAGCTATGACCTACAACAGGCAAATAGGCTACGGGGCAGATGTTATTACCCGTATCGCCTATTGCCAGAAACCGGGCGGCCTTAAGAAGCTGCAGCAGGCCGTGGTGGCTACCATCAATCAGATTATTGATGAACTGCTGGCCCAGAGCCAGACCAAGGCGGAAGATATCGGGCATATGACTATTGCCGGCAATACCACAATGACCCATATCCTGCTCGGCATCAACCCTGAATATATCAGGTTAGCCCCTTATACCCCAGCAGCCAGCTTCTTTCCACCGGTAATGGCAAGATCCCTGGGCATCAATGTGGTAAAGCACGTCCATCTCTTCCCCTTCCCCTCGGTAGCTAGCTATGTCGGCGGTGACATTGTCTCCGGGGTGGTGGCAGCCGGAATACACCAGCGGGAAAGGCTTACTCTCTATATGGACATCGGTACCAATGGAGAAATAATGCTTGGTAATTCAGACTGGATGGTAACTACCGCCTGCTCGGCCGGTCCCGCCTTTGAAGGTGGTGGTATAAAGCACGGTATGATAGCCACTACAGGAGCGATTGAAGACTTTGATATCAGCCTACCGGACCTGAAGCCGGAGGTCCATACTATCGGCGGAGCAAAACCGAAGGGAATCTGCGGTTCGGGTCTGTTGAATATTATTGCCAGGCTGCTTGAAGCTAAGGTTATCGGCCAGAACGGCAAATTCAACACCGACCTCGCTACCAATAGAATCAGGAAAGGCAGCGATGGCTACGAATATATCCTTTCCCAAGCGAGAGAGACCCAGACCGGCAGGGATATCGTTATCACCGAGGTGGATATTGACAATCTCATCCGGGCCAAGGCGGCGATGTATGCCGGCTGCCAGACACTGACCAAGAGTGTCGGGATTGCCTGCGCCGACCTGGAACAGGTAATTATCGCCGGCGCCTTCGGCAGCCACATTGACATTGAAAAGAGTATTACCATCGGACTCCTTCCCGACATTCCCCAGGATAGATTTATCTTTGTTGGCAATGGTTCTCTGACCGGGAGCAGACTGGTCTCTTTCTCCACCGACCTGCTTGATGATGCCAGGAAGGTGGCCATGATGATGACCAACCTTGAACTTAGCGAAAGCCCTGATTTTATGCACCACTACGTCGCCGCTCTCTTCTTACCCCACACCAATACCGATCAGTTCCCCAATGTGAGCAAGAGACTAGCTGGACTAGCGGATAGTAAAACGAAAGGGGGGTTAACGGTTTGACCACCTCGATAGCCCTGGCCGGAAAAGGCGGCAGCGGTAAGACATCGATAGCCAGTATGATTATCCGTTACCTCAAGGAGAATGGTCCCGGGCCAATCCTGGCCATTGATGCTGACCCTAACACCAACCTGGGAGAGAGCCTGGGTCTTGAGGTTAAACAGACGGTCGGTCTGGTTCTCGATAAGTTCCAAAGGGACAAGATAGAAATCCCTCCGGGAATGACCAAAGAAGCCTACCTGGAGTATAGACTAAACGAGATCATTATTGAAAACGAGAAGTTTGACCTGGTGACGATGGGTAGAGGTGAGGGGGCAGAGTGCTATTGCTATCCCAACCTTATCTTAAGGAAATTCGTGGATAGACTAGCTGATAACTACGCCTATGTGGTTATGGACAATGAGGCTGGGCTGGAGCACCTATCGCGGAGAACCACCCAGAATGTTGATGAATTACTTATCATCGCTAACCCTACGGTGAAGGGGGTGCGGACTGTCGCCCGTATAAAGGATATCGTCGCTCAGCTCAAGCTCCGAGTAAGGAGGCAGTCGGTAATAATCAACCCCGCTCCACCCCACTTAGACCCTCTTGTCAAAAAGGAGTTGCTCCGGCTAGAAATCGAGCCGGCAGCCTCGATACCTCTGGACGAGGAAGTATATCAATACGATGTTGAGCTAAAGCCCCTGCTTGAGCTGCCCGATAGCTCCAGTGCGGTTATGGCAGTCAATGATTTGATGGCTAAACTCCTTACTTGAGCTGCCGCCGCTAAGGAAAGAGAACTAATCGAAAAAGACAAAAGGCAACCGGGGGAAGCCCGGGAACTGAAATATAAATAAAATATAATGGAGGCAAAAATGACAGCACAGATTATTAGCGGTAAAGAGGTTGCGGAACAAATACGGGAGGAACTAAG
>DAOWDD010000173.1 GCA_030639215.1 Dehalococcoidia bacterium | reverse complement strand
TTTCTTCGTTTTTAGTAATAATATAGTTTAGAGTGGGTGGTTCCTTACTCTAAGGAAGAAGGGGGCATAACTTGTACAAAGAGAAGAAGGTAGAAATCATCGGTAACTACAAACGCAGCGAGGCTGACACCGGTTCGACCGAGGTCCAGGTGGCGCTGCTGACACAGAGGATAAACGAGCTGACCGGGCATATGGTGGCCAACCGGCATGATTATCACACGCAGCGCGGCCTGCTCAAGTTAGTGGGGCAGAGAAGGAGGCTGCTGGCTTACCTCAGCCGGGAGGACAAGGACCGCTACCGGAGCCTGATTTCACGACTCGGCCTGCGTAAATAAGGATGTCAAGGGGATAGTGAATTGATAAACGCACAACTTTTCCAATGTGAGGTGGGGGGGAGGACCTTTAGCATCGAGACCGGGAAGCTTGCCGGGCAGGCCGATGGCGCCGTTACCATCCGCTACGGGGACACCGTGGTGCTGGTTACCGTCTGTACCAGCGACGAGCCTCGAGAAGGGGTGGACTTTCTCCCGCTGACCATAGATTACGAAGAAAGGCTATATGCCGCCGGTAAGATTCCGGGCGGCTTCATCAGGAGGGAGGGGCGCCCCAGCCAGGAGGCAATCCTGGCCTGCCGGCTTACCGACCGCCCACTGCGCCCGCTCCTGCCCAAGGACTGGCGCCGGGACATCCAGGTAATCGTTACCGTCCTTTCCGCCGATCAGGAAAACGACCCCGATATCCTGGCCGTCATTGGCGGCTCGGCGGTGCTGTCAATATCAGAGGTGCCGTTTGCTGGCCCGGTTAGTGCTGTCCATGTCGGCTATATCGATGATGAGATGGTATTAAACCCAACCCTGGTCCAGCTTGAGGACAGCCGGCTTGACCTTGTTGTCGTCAGTACCCGGGAATCAATCGTCATGGTGGAGGCGGGAGCCAGGGAGGTCTCTGAAGATACTATTCTTCAGGCTATTGAGTTCGGCCATCAGGCAAACCAGCCTATCATCGAGCTCCAGGAGCAGCTCAGGCAGGCCTGTGGTAAGCCCAAGCTGGAGGTTCCCACTGTTCCGGCGAGCCTCGAACTGGAGTCAGCAGTCTCGGAGTCTATCGGCGATAGGCTTGACCGGGCCTTAACTGAGCCGGACAAGATTAAGCGAAACCAGGTACTTGATGGGCTGAGGAAGGAGCTTATCAAACGTCTGGCAGAATCGTTTCCGGAAAAGAATATCGCCTCCGCCTTTGAAGCACAGCTCAAGGCTGAAATCAGGGCTAACATCCTTGATAAGGTACAGCGTATCAGCGGCCGCAGTCTGAGCGAGGTGCGTCCCTTGAGCTGTGAACTGGGGGTCCTGCCTCGTACCCACGGCTCAGCGCTATTTACCCGAGGGCAGACGCAGGTGCTGACCATCGCTACTCTGGGTTCTACCAGGCAGGAGCAGCGGATTGACGGACTCGGTATTGAGGAAACGAAACGGTTCCTCCACCACTATAACTTCACCCCCTTCTCCGTTGGTGAAGTCAAGCGGATGGGTTCACCCGGGCGGCGCGAGATTGGACATGGCGCTCTGGCGGAACGGGCCCTTTTACCGATACTTCCTAAGAGCGAG
>DAOWDD010000108.1 GCA_030639215.1 Dehalococcoidia bacterium | reverse complement strand
TTAGAGTAGCGCCGCCCGGTTTTATCAATTTCACCCTTAAGACCGACTGGTTGACCGCTCAGGTAGACTCAATCCTTCAGGCCGGTGATGCTTATGGTGATATTGACCTGGGAGAGGGCAGGCGGGTACAGATAGAGTTTGTCAGCGTCAACCCCACCGGGCCGCTTCATGTCGGGCACGGCCGCGGCGCTATCCTGGGCAGCGCCTTAGCCGGTGTACTTACTGCCGCCGGCTACAGAGTGGAGAAGGAATACTATATTAACGATGCCGGCGCCCAGACAAGGGCTTTTGCCCGCTCGCTCTATGCCCGTTATCAGCAGGAGTTGGGCGTTAGTGCCGAGATGCCTGCTGACGGCTATGTCGGCAGCTATATGGTTGAGATGGCTAAGGATATTATTGCCGAGGAGGGCGATAGGTTTCTCACTCTCCCTGAGCCGGAGGCGGTGTCAGGTTTAGGACAGCTCGGGCTGGACAGGATGATAGAGCAGATAAGGACTGACCTTGAGGCATTAGGGGTGACTTTTGATGTCTGGTTCAGTGAGCAGAGCCTCTATGACGGCGGACAGTACGAGAAGGCGTTGTCAATCCTGGGGGAGCAGGGCTATCTCGCCGAGAAGGAAGGGGCGACCTGGTTTATCTCTACCGCCCTGGGTGAGGACAAAGACAATGTCATCGTACGCGGCGACGGTTCCCCTACCTATTTTGCCACCGATATCGCCTACCACTACAACAAGTTTGTTGAGCGCCGGTTTGACAGGGCGATTGATATCTGGGGGGCTGATCACCAGGGTCATGTATCACGAATGAAGGCCATGCTCGGCGCCTTCGGGGTTGACCCGGAGCGGCTGGAGGTGATAATCGCGCAACTGGTCACCCTGCGCCGCGGCGATGAACTGGTGCGGATTTCCAAACGTAGCGGCGATATCATTACCCTGCGTGAGGTGGTCGATGAGGTGGGAGCTGATGCCTGTCGCTTTTTCTTTTTGTCACGCTCGGCGGACAGCCAGATGGACTTCGACCTGGAGTTAGCCAAGAAGCAGTCGGCGGATAATCCTGTTTACTATGTCCAGTATGCCCATGCCCGCATTGCCAGCATCCTTCGCCTGGCCCAGGAGAGGGGAATCGACTTTCACGACGGCGATGTTTCCCTGCTTACCACCGAGCCTGAATTGAGCCTGATAAGGAAGATGCTGCTTTTACCGGAGATAATCGAGGTGGTCGCAAGTACCCTGGGACCCCATCACCTTGCCTATTATGCACAGGAGCTGGCTACCGTGTTCCACGGTTTTTATACGCAGTGTCGTGTTGTTTCCCGGCATGATGAGGTGCTGAGTAAAGCCCGTCTCAAGCTGGTGGCGGCAGCCAAGCTGGTCCTGGCGAGAACCCTTCACCTTATGGGGATGACGGCGCCGGAGACGATGTGAACGGGTAACCGCCGTCAGATTCAGGGGTCTTGCCTTAACTAGGGGATGCTCTGCCGTTAAATTGACAATTTAGCCAACGTACGTTTAATACGATTTAAGGGGGAACCAGCGGGATGAAGAAGCGTGTTTTTTCCGGGGCCCGTCCTACCGGAAGGCAGCACCTGGGTAATTACCTGGGTGCGATACAGAATTATGTTAACCTTCAGGAAGAGTATGATTGTATCTATTGCATTGTTGATATCCATGCCCTGACCACGCTGGAGGATACCAGTTCCTTGCAATGGAATATCCACGAGATGATGCTTGACTGGCTGGCGGCCGGCCTCGACTCCAGGAAGAGCATCCTTTTTGCCCAGTCTCATGTCCCCGAGGTTGCCGAGCTGCATACCCTGCTCAGTATGGTTACTCCCTTGAGCTGGCTGCTCAGGGTGCCCACCTTTAAGGAGAAGATCAAGCTGCAACCGCAGAATGTAAACTACGGTCTGGTTGGCTATCCGGTCCTGATGACATCCGATATTGTGCTCTATAAGGCCGAAGCTGTCCCCGTTGGTGAGGACCAGCTGCCCCACCTGGAGCTGGCCAGGGAGATTGTCCGCCGCTTTAATAATCTCTTTGGTGAGACCTTTCCTGAGCCTGAAGCCAAGCTTACCACCTTTCCCATGGTACTGGGGTTGGATGGTAAGGAGAAGATGAGCAAACAGCTGGGTAACGATATTGAACTGGCTCTCTCTGCGGAGGAGACGGCAGCCCGGGTAATGGAGGCGGTGACTGACCCGGCGCGCCGCTATCGTAGTGACCCGGGACACCCCGAAATATGTAATATTTTCCGGCTTCACGGGTATTTCAACCCGTTTCAGCAGGATGACCTGGCCGCACAGTGCCGCTCTGCCGGGATTGGCTGCGTTGACTGCAAGAAGAACCTGGCGGGGGAGATTAATGATACCCTCAGGTCATTCCGTGAGCGGCGGGCGGAGCTGGCTGGTAAACCCCAGTATATCAAAGAAGTGCTTGCTGACGGTGCGGCCCGGGCTCGGGCCATTGCCCGGGAGACCATCCGGGAAGTAAAGGAGAATATGGGGCTTCTTTAACTCCCTACTAGCTCGGTTATCGACCACTGCTTATCGGTCTCGTTATAGTAGAGCCTGAAGCGCTTATTATCCAGGGTCTTGACCTGAAAGAGCCTTATCCCCGGTTCCTGCCAGGCCTTTTCTATCTTATCAACCTCATAGGTCACACCCTGCCACTCGAAGGACTTCGGCCTCTCCGCATAGGTATGGCCTGAATAGCAGGTGACCTTAAGTGGACTATTCTTCACCCCTTGTCTCCTTGATTCATTCTTAAATATTCGGCTTTCTCTTATGCCAGTCGGTTGCTTGCTCAAAGGCGTAGGCGATCTTGAGGATGGTCTCCTCACTGAAAGGCTTGCCGATTATCTGCATACCGATCGGCAGCCCCTCGGCAAAGCCGGCCGGGATGGAAATAGCCGGCACACCGGCGATATTTATCGGCAGGGTGCAGACATCGCTTAAGTACATCTGGAGCGGGTCATCCACCTTCTCCCCAATTCTAAAGGGGACGGTGGGGGAGGTGGGGGTCACCAGGGCATCGTATTTTTCAAAGGCTTGGTCAAATTCCCGTCTTATCAGGGTGCGCACCTTCTGGGCTTTGACGTACC